>NZ_JBSFBZ010000086.1:0-22017 GCF_053593195.1 Saccharopolyspora sp. NPDC002376 | reverse complement strand
GGGCGGTGGCCGCCGCGAGTGCGGCGGCCTGCCCCTCGTGCCGGTCGGCCAGGCCCAGCGCGAGCTGCCTGTCGCTCACCGGCGAACCTCCAAACCGAGCGTGGCAGTTGGGTGGAAGCCGACCGGAATGCCGCGTGCGTGCTGGTCGTGCCATTCGTGCAGGAGTTCCCACACGTCGTCGCCCGCTTCCCACGCTCTGCCAAGCCGTTCAGCGACTCGGCGCGCGCGGTCCGGTGCGATCTGCTCCAGTTCGGCCATGAGCGCGACGATGGCCAGCGCGTTGACGGGCACCAGGGCGCGCAGTAGGTCGCGGGCGGTTTCCACCGAGACGTTCTCGGCGTAGTCGAGATCGAGGGCTTTCGTTCCGTGGCGCAGGAAATCGCTGATGATCGCGCTCGGGCTGTTCGGTGCGGCCTTCACTGCTGACCTCCGTTGCTGCGGCGCATGGTGCGCTTCGGTTCGAGGTGCTTGAGGTAGGCGCGCAACGTCTTCTCGTCGGCCTCGCCGATGTCGCCGCCTTGGTTCCACTGGGCGAAGTCCTCGGCCAACTTTTGGTATCCGTCGTTGTCGGTGATCCAGCCGCGCTTTTCGGCCTCGGTCCAGATCTCGGTCTTGACCTTCATCACCGGGTCGACGGCGCGGGTGACGTTGTGCTGGTCGGGGTCGGTCTCGCCGGTGGGGATGTTGAACGCCTGGATGTAGGCGGTGCGCTGCGCGACGCTCATGGCCTTGGCCACGCCCTTGTCGCCCGCGTCGGACGCCTCACCCGGCACGACTACCGGGGGTTCGAGCACGTCGCCCTCCGGGCCCCGGAAGTGGTAGGCCACCGTCACGGTGACCTCGCGTTCGCGCTTGCCCTTCGAGGTGGTGATGTCCCGCGAGTCCAGCGAACGCAGTTCCGGGGTCACCACCAGGCCGTGAGCGCGCAGCGCCGGACCGACCCGGTTCAGCACGCGGTCGATACCGCGGAACGCGAAGTCGTGGAAGTCGTTGTGATCGCCCTTCTCGATCGCGCGCACGTCTTCCATGACCGCGGTGATGGCTTCGTGGACGTTCACGCCACATCACCCACCGGCGGCACCATCGGAGCGCCCAGCAGCTTTTCCAGCTTCTTCGACTGCACGTTGGCGACGTAGTTGGCCTGCGCGGCGAGGTAGGCAGCGAACGCGTCGTCGTCGGCCTGCACCGGGATCAGCGCGTAGTCGTCGGGCTGGATGTGCAGGATGAACACCGCATCGACCGGGATCATCGGCTGCTCGTTGCCGTCGGCGTCAAGGTAGACCTCAGCGTGGCGGTAGGCAGCGCACTGCAACACGTACTCGCCGAACACGCCGTTGCTGGTCTTGTAGTCCACCAGCGCCCGGCCGATGCCGGGGATGTCCTGGATCGAGTCGAGAGTGCCCGCGTAGCCGTGCGTCCGGTTGGCCACGGTGAGTTCTTCGTGGACGGTCGTGGGGTTGAAGTCCTCGATGTAGGCGGCGTATCCGCGCACGTACGGTTCGAGGTGTTCGGGTACCTCGATCTCGTCGCCCTTGATGTAGCGCTCGGCCAGCTTGTGCACGTCGGTGCCGCGCACCGCGGCCTCGGTGCGGCGTTCGTTCGGAAGTTCCTTGAGGTAGCTGATCGCGGGGCCGTTGCCGTCCCTGTCGATCATCCGTTTGAGGTCCCAGATGTTCGTCACCGCGTGCTCGGCCACGAGCCGGGCGGCCCAGCGCTTCAGCGCGTCGTCCTTCGGGATGCCCTTCAACGCGGTGGTGACGCCGATCGCCCACTTCCCGTCGATCTTGTAGCGGTGGTAGTTCGGGTAGTCCACCCGCACGATTCCCCGCACGTGCCGTTTGCGGGGGCTTGTCCTGGTCATGCTCGGCGGTCCTTTCGCGGCGCGAGGAAGCAGTGGAGGGGGTCGGGGGTGGTGCAGAGCGGGCAGGCGATGTGGGCCGGGGCCCGGCCGTCGAGGGGCTGCACCTCGACGGCCGGGCGGCCCCCGCACAGCGGGCAGGCGGGCGGCTGCGCGAAGGTCACGATCAGCGCGGTCACGGGGCAGCCGCCGGGGTCTCGTCGAGGGCCCGCACGGTGGCGCAGGGCCACGGGATCGGGTCCTCGTGGGCGTCGACCCCGCAGGCGGTGCAGTCGCCGTCGCCGTCGGGCTGGTGGGTCCGGCGCACTGCGGCGATCGCGGCGCGCAGCCGGTCGACCTCGGCCACGAGCCAGTCGACGTCGGCCCGGCTGTGCTCGATGAACGTCGCGTCGGGGTTGCGGATGCCGCTGATGTCGGCCCGGTAGACGCGCCGGTCGGTGCGGCTGGTGGCGTTCGGGGCGACCTCGAAGCGGGCGAGCTGGTCGGCGTCGACCATGAGTCCGGAGCTACCGAAGTCGTGCCAGCTCTGCGGGCTGCGGCTGAACGTGCGGCCGTCGGCGAAGCGAGGGCGAGCGGACTGCATCCCCCAGCGGGCGAAGTCCATCACGATCTGCCTGCCCCAGTACTTCGTGGACAGATAGATGTGTCGCACGTCGGTGTTGCCGAACCAGCCCCAGGGGCCGGGGGTCGCGGCGGCGGCGCGGGCCTTAATCTCGTCGAGCCGGTCGGTGGTGGTCATGCCTTACCCCCTGTCCATCCGATGTCTTCGGCGTAGTGCCACTTCCCGGCGTGTCCTTCGTGCAGCAGGCAGCGGAAGACTTGATCGCGGATTTCGGGGTCGAGCTGTGTGTGGTGGCTGTAGGGCTTGCGGGTGGCGCGGCACTGTGCCGCTTCGGGCTCCCACCATTCGCCGGGCTGCTCGGGGTTGTCGGCGCTCCACGAGCACTCGCAGTCTTCGCAGTCGAAGGTTCGATCGGGGCTCGCGTTGGTTTCCTCGCTGCACATCGCGCACGGCGGCGTTTCGAGGGTGAGTCCGGGCGGTGCGGGGCGGGTTGGGATGCTCATGCCGACACCGCCTCGGCGTCGGCGGCCAGCAGCGGAGCGCAACGCCACTCGAACGTCTCGACCTCTTCGGTGACCTCGACCATCGGCACTACGACCGACGGATCCGGCACCTTCCGCGTCACGGTCTCCGTGCCGGTGACCACCCGCTCACACACCGCGCCGCGGTTGCCGAGAGCCTTTGCCTTGAACGGTCCCCACGAGATCGTGAGGTTGTAGAGTGTCTCGCCGATGTCCTTCTCGACCTTCGCGCCGTGCTTCAACGCGGCGCGGGCGATCGCGGCCATTTCTTCGGCGCTCTTCGGATTCCACACGTTGATGCCGAAGAATTCGTCGAGGTAGGTAGCCGGAATCTCGGGGTTGGCCTCGATCATGTCGGCGAGGGCGCGCAGTCCGGCGGCCTGCTGCTGGGCGAGCGTGTCGATGTCGGTCACTTGGTCACCTCGGCAAGATCGGTGGTCACAGCGGGCGGGGCGGGGTTCGGCGGCAGCTGGCAGGGGCGCAACCGCAAGTCGGTGTGGATCACGTGGCGGTCGCCGTCGACGTAGCGGGCGGGATGAGCGCAGACGGCGCACGGGGTGCCCAGCAGCGGCAGCAGCACCGGGCCGTACAGCAGCGGGGCGGACTCGACGGCGGTCACCGGGTCACCGCCGCGAGCTGGTCGGCGATCCGCAGCCGCGCCGCCGCGTGGTAGGTGCAGAACGCGCGGCCGACGTAGCCGCGCAGCTCCCACACTCCGGGCTCGACGCAGGGGGTCCAGTTGCCGCCGGCGCAGCTCTGGCCGGGCAGTGCGAGCCATGCGCGGTTGTCCTGCTCGACCAAGTCGTGGTCGGCGCGGTCGCGGAAGTCGATGAGCACGGTCAGCGCGTCCAGGTTGGACGTCGACACTTCGGTGCGTTCGACGTCGGTTTCCGGCGGGATAGGCTTTGTCGCAGCCATTGAGAGCTCCTATCTCTCGTGGTAGCGGGTCGCCGCGCTCTTGGAGGGGAGCGGCGGCCCGCGTCTTGTTGGGTGACTAAGCAGCCGCGCTCTGGCGGTGGGAGTCCTGGGCGTAGGGCGCCAGCAACGCAACAAGTCGTGTCCGCTGCGCGGGCGTCAGTGGCTCGTCATGGGCCCCGTCTTCCCACCCCGCGCAAAAGGCGTCGTCGGGCGTCCGGCAAATCCGGATCGGTCGGGGCGGCTGCTTCGGGTGCGACGGCGCTGGACCTGCGGGATTGGCAGGTGACACCGGGCGGCTCACGAGGCGGCCTGCTCGGGGCTCTTGCCCATCGATTCGGCAAGCACATCTCGGACGTCCCAGCCAAGCGCGGTGGCGATGCGTACAGCAGCCGGGAAGGAGCACGGTGCCCCGTTGCTCGTGATGTTCGTGAGGGTCCGCGGAACGATCCCTGCCTTGTTGGCGAACTCCCGCCGGGTCAGCCCCATCGCTTCATACGCCCGACGGATGGCGTTACCTCTGACCAATGGCATAACCAGATTTGACCAAGAATGACCAAAACTGTCAAGTCCAGATGGTTGCTTGCCCTCGTTGGGCACTTCTGGGCACACTTAGGCACATGCCAACCGTGACCAGAACTGACCAACGACGACCGTCAACAACCAAAGGCGCCCAGCACGGCAGCTTGGTAAGGACCAGCTTTAACCGTCATCGTGCACCTATGCGCAAATCTGCTGACCAAGTTCGCCGGTTCATCCGGGCTGAACGGGAGCGGCGAGGCTGGAGCCAGGGCGACCTTGCCGAAGCAGCAGGCGTCGCCCGCAACACAGTCGCATCACTCGAACGGGGGCTAGCCCTTCGCGAGGGGAAAGAAGCGGCCATCGAGCGCGCCCTGGGCTGGCGCCTCGGCAGCATCGATACGCTCCGCAACGGCGGGGAGCCCACGCCAGCCGAAGCCCAGCCGTCTCCACCGCCAGAACTGCGCGACGATGTCGAACGTCAGATCTGGGCCATCACGGATCTGCCCGAAGATCTACGTTGGACATACATCTACCTGCGCCGCGACCGGAGCGCAGCCGAGCGGCCCCAGCCCAACGCTGGCTGACTACGACAAAAGGTGGAAATCCTTAGTTGGCAAGCGCGGCAACCTATCGACTCGAACAGGTGTCCGATAGGACTGGAGGGATGACTCCTGCATTAGCGCTCATCCTCACCGGGTCGTTGTCGGTGGCTGCCTACGCCCTGTGGAAGGCACTCCGAAGCGAACGACGTACCCGCGAACTCTCCGCCCGCCTGCGTGCACATGAGGAAGCGCTCCGACTGGCCTCCTACCGGCCATCGAGTCCCACTCCCCCGCTCCAAAAGCGCCGGCGGCTTCACGCTGTCTCGACTTCGAAGTCGCCGCGCCGCCGCGGGCCGAGCTGCGAGGCAGCACCCGCGCGCTCCGCCGATCCGTCCTGTCCGCAGTACTCCCGATCCATCGGGATCGGCGGTCAACGCCAGCACGAGGCGGAACCGTGAACTTCACCTGCGCCGCGGCGACCGCCTCAGCTCGTGATCCGTTCCAATCGAACTGAGGCGGGATCGAATCCTGGACCTCTCCACGTCGCGGGGAGAACCACGACCCGGTACAGCGCTCGCACCACCGCTGCGCGCACATCGACCGGCAACGCGTCCCACGCCTCACGGTCGATGCCAGCGACACGGGACAGCAACCGCTGCCGCATGTCCGTCGCCTGGCGCGCGCGCAGCTCGGTGATCCGTTTCTCGAATGAGTCCAGCGATCGGAGGATGATCTCCGGGCTGAGTTCGGGGTGGTCCACCAGCTTCATGAGCTGCTGGCGGGTTTGGTCCCGGCGGCGCTCCAATGCCGCAAGTTCCCTACCGATCCCGCTGTCGCCTTCACGGGCGAACAGCTCCCGGGCGAACCTTGGTTCATTGACTCGGCGCAGCACGCGCCCAACCACGTAAGCGTCGAGGTGGTCGACGTTCCTGGAGATCTTCCGACAGTTCTTGCAGGTGTACATCCGGGACGCCTTGCGGTTCCGTCCACCTGTCGGTTTCACGCCCAGCGTGTGGCCGCAGGCTGAGCACTCAGCAAGGCCAGACAGCAAGTACAGGCGCTCTCTGCCGTGGTACCCGTGTTCTCGCGCGGACTGGGCGTATAGAGCCTTGATTTCCTCCCAGTCCTCGACCTCAATGATCGGTTTCCATACGGCCTCGTAGAGCCTGCCTTGGTTCTGGATGAGCCCAGCGATCCGCGGGGCGAGCATGATGTTGCGCAGGGTCTTGGTCGTCCACGGGCCGCCGGTCGTCGTCGTCGAGACCTCGTTCATCCACCGGACCACCCCTCGCTGCCCTTGGCCAGCCAGCAGGCGGCCGGCGGCTTCAGCGATAACCTCCACCTCCGACTCGCGGCGCGTGATGTTGTCCTTCTCGAACCCGAAAGACCGCCTTCCGCCGCCGACTGGCAGGCCCTTCTCCGCACGTGCGGTCCATCCGCGGGTCACCCGACGCGAGATGTTGTCCGATTCACGGCATGCCTGGGCCACTTCGATGCGAAGGATGTACCGGTCATCGGGTGATTGAAGGTTGCGAGTCCCGGATACCGACGAAAGCAAGAGCTGCCGCTCATCGGCAAGCTGGAGCAGCGTTTCGAGGTCGTAGGGCTGCCTGACGAGGCGATCACCGTGGTAGACGATGATGGCGTCGAGTTCGCCGCGTTTGATCGCTTCGATCATGGCGTCCCACGCTTTGCGGTGTCGACCGCGCTTCCACGCTGAAACGGAGTTGTCTTTGTAGACATGTTCTTCGGCGACAGTCCACTTTAGACGACTTGCTAGTTCGTGACCGTCCGCTTCCTGCCGGTCAACCTTCTCCTCGGAACCATCCCGGGCGAAGCTCAATCGGCAGTAGATCGCGGCGCGGATCTCCTTCGAACTGATCAACGCAGCCATGCGATCAAGTATAGATCGAATGTTGGTCTTGACTAGGAGATCTGCTCCCGGACTTCGCCGCCGCGCACCTCGCCGACGATCAGCCGATCCGGTCGCATCCGCAGGGCTTGGCGCACCAGGTCGCGGACCTGAATCTCGCCTACGCCTTCGACGTTCGGCGGCCGGGTGAGCAGCCGGACCACGTGCGGATGGCTCGGGTGCAACTCCGCGGCCTCCTCTACGCAGACGATCCGCTCGGACTCGGCGACCTCGCCCAACATCGCCGCCAGCAACGTCGTCTTCCCGCTGGCCGTGCCACCGACCACCAGGAAGGCCAACCGCGCGGCGACTATCTCGCGCAGCACCTGAGCGGTCGGCCCGTCGAACGCGCCCGATTGCTCCAGCGCGGCCAGGTCGTGCGCCGCTGGGCGGAGGATGCGCAGGGAGATGCAGGTCCCCTCGCCCGCCACTGGCGGCAGCACCGCGTGCAACCGCACCGCACCGGAGGCGCACTCCTGCGGCAGCCAGCCGTCGACCCACGGTTGGGCGTCGTCGAGCCGACGGCCGGTGGACATCGCGAGGCGCTGCGCCAAGCGCCGCACCGCGTCCTCGTCGGCGAAGCGCACCGCGGCCCGCTGCAGGCCGTTGCCGCGATCCACCCAAACCTTGTTCGGCGCGGTCACCAGCACGTCGCACACTTCCGGGTCGTGCAGCAGCGGTTCCAGCACCCCGGCACCGCGAAACTCCTGCTGTACCAAGCGAAGTGCGGCCAGTACATCGGCATCGGCCACCAGGCCACCGGATTCTTCCCGGACTGCGGAGGCGACAGCACTGGAGGTCAAGGCGGAACCGCTGCCGACCAACCGGTTGCGGACCCGTGCCAACAGCTCGCCGTCCACCGCGCCATCGACCGGTTCCAGAACACGACTCGTGGACATGACTCTCCTTTCAACGCAAGGGAAAACTCGCCGAGAAGGTTCAGGCTGGTTCGAGCGCGGCCAGCACTTGCCGAGCCGCTCTGGCCACCGGACCGCGACGGCGCAGCCGCGCCAACCCACCGCAGTCCACGAGCGCTGGCAGTTGCGGTTCTGGCCGCATGGTGGTCAGAGCCTCGGCACCAACCGCTCGCACCACATCGGCCGAACGCAACCCACCCGGCGAAGGACCACGCACAACCAGTCGGATCGGGCCAGCAGCGTGCTCCCCAGCAGCCGCCACGACCCGCTCGGCCGCAGCCACCGCTCGGACCTCCGCCGGCACGACGACCACCGCGAGATCGGCCTCGCGCAGCGCGGCAACAGCTGGCTCCGAAAGCACGCGCGGCACGTCGCACACCACGACATCGCCAGCTCGCCGACCAGCCGCCAACACCGCCCGCACGCCTTCCGGGGTCAGCCCGCTGGACGGTCCGCCGCGATCGCACGACAACACCGTGATCGCGCCAGAGCCGATCCGACGTTCGGGCAGCGCCTGGTGCAGCGCGCTCGCCCCGAGCCGACCGGCGTTGACCGCCAGCCCTGACCAGCGCAAACCGTCGTCCGCCTCGGCGCCCACCGCGAGATCGACACCGCCGCCCAGCGGATCGCAGTCGACCAGCAGCGCACGCGCGCCACCGCGGGCGGCGAGCACCGCAGCAGCAGTGGCCAGCACGGATGCTCCAGCGCCTCCGCAACCGCCAAGCACCGCGAGGACCCGACCGTCCTGCGCTGGGCTGTCCGCCGCATCGGCCAGCAGCTCGATCAGTGCCGTTTCCTCGGCGGGCAGGGCGATCACCTGTTCCGCGCCGATCTCGAACGCGACCCGCCACAACTCCGGCGTCGGATCGCGGCAGAGCACGACAACACCGCGTCTTCGCGGCAACCCACCTGCTACTCCGGCGGCTGCGGCAGAGGCGTCGAGCAGCACCAACGGCGCCGCGCGCCAGGCCGGTGCGGACAGTTCTCCGGCGCGCACCAGTTCACCGCAGGATGCAGCGGCCAGACGCGAAGTTTCTTCGGCAAGTTCGGCATCTCGCGCAACAAGAAGCGGACGTGCAGCAGTCATGACAAAAGCCTTCCGGCGAATCGAGGACCGGAGCGGAAAACCCCGAGCGGGCCGCTCGATAACCACGGTGGACCGAACTTCGACTTCTGCCAAGGAGGTTTTCGAAATCTGTGGACAAATCAGTGCCCTGTGGACAACTCGCCTCACACGAAAGGCTTGCGCGAATTCGGTTTCCGGCTCGCTCGCATTGCTGTCGCAGACCTCGGAGAACACCTTCGCGCTGTCGCAGGTGTGGTTCTCGTCAGCACCGACGCGTCCGGGATCCGCGAATCGCACATCGGGCACGCGGCGGAGTCACCGCAGAAATGGGACGACCCCCGCCAGGGGGGAGGGGCGGGGGTCGTCGTCAGTTCAGCTCCGGGGGGTTGAGCTGAACCAGTCCAGCGGACCGGACTCCACACACTGTATCCCGCAGGTCGCTCGCAATGCCCCCCGTCCATTTGAGGGAACGTTATTGCCCTCAGTGCCACCTATCAGTGGCACGCAATCATTCGAGTCAAGAAATGCATCCCACTCGCCGGAATACACCAGTGGAAATATACGCAGCGTGAAGTAACGGCGATATGCGCCACTGCGCGTGCGCGACCGCGATCGACCCGCAGCGGCTCGTATGCTGTGCGGCGTGACAGAGCCCGCGAACCCCTCGCCCCACACCGGACGCCGGGTGGCAGCGTTCTTCGACCTGGACAAGACGATCATCGCCAAGTCGAGCACGCTCGCCTTCAGCCGACCGTTCTTCCAAGAGGGGCTGATCAACCGGCGGGCCGTGCTCAAGAGCGCCTACGCCCAGTTCGTGTTCATGCTGGCCGGTGCCGACACCGACCAGATGGACCGGATGCGCGCGCACATCACGTCGCTGTGCTCCGGTTGGGACGTCGAGCAGGTCAACGCGATCGTCGACGAAACCCTGCACGACATCGTCGATCCGCTGGTCTACAAGGAAGCCACCCAGCTGATCGCCGAGCACCAGGAACAGGGCCACGACATCGTCGTGCTGTCGGCCTCCGGCGAGGAGGTCGTCGCCCCGATCTCGAAGCTGCTCGGCGCCGATCACTGGTCGGGCACCCGGATGGTGGTGGTCGACGGCCGCTACACCGGCGAGGTCGACTTCTACTGCTCGGCGGAGAACAAGGCGATCGCCGCCCACGAGCTGGCCGAGCAGAACGGCTACGACCTCTCCGAGTGCCACGCGTACTCCGACTCGATCACCGACCTGCCGCTGCTGGAAGCCGTCGGGCACCCCACCGTGATCAACCCGGACCGCGCGCTGCGCAAGGAAGCGGTGCAGCGCGGCTGGCCGTCGTTGGCCTTCGACCACCCGGTGTCGCTGCGGGCCCGGATCCCCACTCCCTCGCGCGCAGCGGTCACCGCGGCCGGGGTCGGGATGGGCGCGGTCGCCGCGGCCGGCGCCGCGTGGTGGGGATTGCGCGCTTGGCGCCGCCGTCGCTGACCCGCGATTTCGCTGGCGCCCTACCGCTAAAGAACACGATGATCGCCAGCCCCGAAGTCGTCGCGGCGACACCAGTCAGAGCCCTTGCAGTGACGGGCATCACCGTCTACAAATGGAGGTGCGGACCCTGATTGGCCAGGGACGTTATGGAGGAGAAGTAGCGTCCACCCCGATCAGACTCCGCGTGCGAGGCTTGGAGCACCCACGCGTTGCCGCACACAAGGCTGGTCGTTCCACGGGGTTGCGTACCGGGACGCCGGACGCCTAGCCCGGAAGTTACGACAGAGTGCACGCTTGGTAACCCGAGTACTCGCGCAGTGGGGCGGCGCCCGCCGATCTGATCGGCGGGCGCCGCCGTATTTTTGCCTTCCTCTGTCTTTGAAGCGGCGCAGCCGCTCAGCCCGCCCTCGGCGCTGGCACCGCCGCGGGTTCTCAGCGTTCGCCCTGCGAGGACAGCCCGCACGCCGTGTATTGGTCATGCACAAGTCCGGGATCCTGGAGCTCAGGCGGGCGCTGAGGTTCCGCCACCGGCACCGCCACGCAGGGCGAGTACGTCAAACGGGCACTTCGCCGTGGCGTCTTTCGCCCACGCCGATCCAATTCGTTGACCGGCGATGGTCTCGTGAGTAACTTCCGAAATCGTTCGATTTCGTGGTGAACTCTTACCCGTCCGGCGAAGATCCGCCCCGCAGGGAGGCGAACGTGTCCCCGAAGACCCGCACGCGCCGCGCCGCGATCGCGCTGAGCGCCCTGGCCGTCGGAGCGGTGACGCTCACGGCCACCGGTGGCGCGTCCGCGCCGCATCGGCCCGCCGATTTCCTCAAGGAGATGACGCTCGAGGAGAAGGTGGGGCAGCTCTTCGTCACCTACGCCTACGGGCGCACCGCGGACACCGCGGACCCCAAGAACAAGGAGGAGTTCGGCGTCGACACGCCGGCTCAGGTGGTGCAGAAGTACCACCTCGGCGGCATCATCCACTTCTCCTGGACCAACAGCCTCTACGAGCCGAAGCAGATCGCCGAGCTGTCCAACGGGTTGCAGAACGCCGCGGTCAACTCCGGGGCCAAGGTGCCGCTGCTGATCTCCACCGACCAGGAGCAGGGCCAGGTCACCCGCATCCACGAGCCCGCGACCCAGTTCCCCGGCAACATGGCGCTCGGCGCCGGCCGCTCCCCCGAGGACGCCGAGCGCGCCGCTGCGATCACCGGCCAGGAACTGCGCGCGATGGGGCTCAACCAGGACTTCGCGCCGAGCGGTGACGTCAACGTCAACCCGGCTAACCCGGTGATCGGGGTGCGCTCCTTCTCCTCCGACCCGGCACTCGCCGCGCAGCTCACCGCGGCGCAGGTCCGCGGTTACGAGGATTCCGCCAAGCCGGGCGAGACGGTGTCGGCCGCGGTCAAGCACTTCCCCGGCCACGGCGACACCAACGAGGACAGCCACACCTCGCTGCCGGTGATCGAGCACGACCGCCAGCAGTGGGAGCAGCTGGACGCGCCGCCGTTCAAGGAGGCCATCGGCGCCGCTACGGACGCGGTGATGAGCGCGCACATCGTGGTGCCCAAGCTCGACGACTCCGGCGAGCCCTCGACGCTGTCGCCGAAGGTGCTCACCGGGATGCTCCGCGAGGAGCTCGGCTTCAAGGGCGTGATCATCACCGACTCGCTGAAGATGGAGGGCGTGCGGGAGAAGCACCCGGACCCCGAGATCCCGGTGCTGGCGCTCAAGGCCGGGGCGGACATGCTGCTCATGCCGAACGACCTGCAGGCCGCCATCGACGGTGTGCTCAACGCGGTGCGCAGCGGCGAGCTCAGCGAGCAGCGCATCGACCAGAGCGTGGAACGCGTCCTGGCGATGAAGGAAGGCCGCGGCGTGCTGGCCAACCCGTTCGTCGACGTGTCCAAAGTGGACAAGATCGTCGGGAACAAGAAGCACCTGGATCAGGCGCAGGGGATCACCGATCGCACCACGACGTTGCTGCGCAACGACGGTGTCCTGCCGCTCAAGAAGCCGGGCAAGATGTTCGTGACCGGCGCCGGTGACGACGCCACGGCGGCGCTCGCCAAGCAGATCGGTGTGCGCGGACCGCAAACCTCGGCGCTGGCAACGGGTCTGAAGCCGACCAAGGAGCAGATCGACCAGGCCGTCGAGCAGGCCAAGCAGAACGACGTCACGGTCGTGCTCACCAATGCCGCTTGGAGCGAGGCCAACGCCGGGCAGCTCGACCTGGTCCGCGCGTTGCAGCAGACGGGCAAGCCCGTCGTCGCGGTCGCCGTCCGAGACCCGTACGACGCAGGCCACGTCGACCTGCCCGCCTGGGTCGCCACCTACTCGGACAAGGCGGTGGCGATGGAATCGCTGACCAAGGTGCTCTTCGGCGAGATCGCCCCGGCCGGCAAGCTCCCGGTCCCGGTGCCGAACCCGAACCAGCCCGGCACCGACGCCTACCCCTTCGGCCACGGCCTGGGCTGGTGACGGCCGATGGCTGAGTTCCAGGTCAACCGCCGCGGGCTGCTGACCGCCGCTGCGCTGGCGGTGCCCGCGGTCGGGCTCGCGTCGAGTTCCGCGTGCGCTGCGCCGCAGCAGTCCACCGACCTCGGCTTCGAGGTCCGCACCGGCGCGGACGTGCTCGCCGCCCGGAACTGGGACGACGTCAAGGGCCGGCGCATCGGCGTGGTGACCAACCCGACCGGCGTGCTGTCGTCGTTGGAGCACGTCGTCGACGTCATGCACGCCAGCGGCGCGGTGGACATCGCCGCGGTGTTCGGGCCCGAGCACGGCTTCCGCGGCACGTCTCAAGCGGGCGGTTCCGAGGGCGACTACCGCGATCCTCGCACCGATCTGCCGGTGTACGACGCGTACGGGGCCGACGCGGCAAAGCTGGCCGGGATGTTCCGCAAGGCGGGCGTCGAGCAGGTCGTCTTCGACATCGCCGACGTCGGCGCCCGCTTCTACACCTACATCTGGACGATGTACACCGCGATGCAGGCCGCTCAGCAGGTCGGGGCCGGGTTCCTGGTGCTGGACCGGCCGAACCCGATCGGCGGCCAAGTCGCCGGGCCGCGCCTGGACCCGCGGTTCGCCTCCGGCGTCGGGTTGCTGCCGATCGTGCAGCAGCACGGGATGACCGTCGGCGAGCTGGCCAGGATGTTCGACCGCGCCTACTTGCCAGAACCGCTGCCGCAGCTCAACGTTGTGCGCGTGGAGGGCTGGAAGGGACGCACCGCGGACACCGGGCTGCCGTGGGTGCCGCCCAGCCCGAACATGCCGACGCAGGACACCGCCGCTCTGTACCCCGGAACCGGGCTGTTCGAGGGCACCGTGCTCTCCGAAGGGCGCGGCACCACCAGGCCGTTCGAGATCATCGGCGCACCGGGCATCGACTGGCGGTGGGCGGAGGAGCTCAACAAGGCCGGGCTGGCCGGGGTGCGGTTCCGCGAGACCTACTTCGTGCCGACCTTCTCCAAGCACGCCAACGAGACCTGCGGCGGCGTGCAGGTCCACCGGCTCGGCGAGGTCGACCCGATCCAGATCGCAGTGACCATGCTCGTCACCGCGCGGCGCCTGTACCCGCAGGTGTTCGGCTGGCGGCCGGACAACATGATCGACAAGTTGTCCGGTTCCGACCGGTTGCGCGGCATGATCGATCGTGGCGCTGATGTCGCCGAGATCGTCGATTCCTGGCAGAACGAGGTCAAGGACTTCCGAAGACAACGCGACCCGTATCTGCTGTACCGCTGAAGTTCCACACCCGCACCGCAGACTGGTTTCGAGGGGGAACACGATGGGCAGGACGATCCTGGCGGCCGTGGCGTTGCTGTCTGCCACCGCGCTGGCTGGCTCGGCAACGGCATCGCCCGGCCACGTGGACGGCCGGTTCGACCGCCCGCAGCAGGAGTTCGCCCCCAGCGAGACCGTGCTGCGCGACGGCTCCCCCACCGACGTGGGACTCGATCCGGCCCCGATCGACGCGGCGCTGCAGCAGATCGCGACGTGGACGGAGAAAACCCCGGACCGCGATCACCCGATGTACGCGGGAGCGGTGAGCCTGCTGGTGCACGACGGCGTGGTGGTGCATCGCGATGCCGTCGGGAAGGAGCTGCGCTACGCCGACGGAAACGGCACCGAACTGCCCGCTGATCAGCAAGAACCGATGCGCACCGACACGATCTTCGACGTCGCCTCGATCAGCAAGCTGTTCACCTCGATCGCGGCGCTGCAGCTGGTCGACGACGGCGAGGTGAACCTGGACGCACCGGTCGCGGACTACCTGCCCGAGTTCGGCGTCAACGGCAAGCAGGACATCACCGTCGAGCAGCTGCTCACCCACACCTCGGGCCTGCAGGCCGAGGCACAGCTGTGGAAGTTGCCGCCGGAGCAGCGGATCCCGTCGATCATGCAGCTGAGCCCGAAGCACCCACCGGGCACCAATTACACCTACTCCGACCCGAACATGATCACGCTCGGCGTGCTGGTCCAGCGCGTCACCGGTGAACCGCTGGACCAGGTGGTGGCCGAGCGGATCACCGGGCCGCTGGGCATGCACGACACCGGGTACAACCCGCCCGGGGCCGAGCTGCACCGCATCGCGGCCACGGAGTTCCAGGCCGATCCGCCGCGCGGCATGGTGCGCGGCCAGGTCCACGACGAGAACGCCTGGTCGCTGGGCGGCGTCGCAGGTCAGGCCGGGGTCTTCTCCACCGCCGACGACCTGGCGACGCTGGGGCAGACGCTGCTCAACGGCGGCACCTACGAGGGCAACCGCATCCTGTCCGAGGACGCCGTGACGCAGATGCTGACCAACTTCAACGGCGCTTTCCCGGGCAACGCGCACGGTTTGGGCTTCGAGCTCGACCAGCGCTGGTACATGGCCGGGCTCAGCGCCCCGCACACCGCCGGGCACACCGGCTACACCGGAACGTCGCTGGTGATCGACCCGCTGACGCGAACGGTCGCGGTGCTGCTCACCAACCGCGTGCACCCGTCGCGGGAGTGGGGATCGAACAACGTCGCCCGGCAGACGCTGGCGCAGGGCATGGCGCGGGCACTGGCGGTGCGGCCGGAGTTCGGCACGGATTCGTGGTTCACCGACCGCGCGGGGACGTTGACCACCGACCCGCTCGGCCCGGTCAGCGGTCCGGTGCAGGTCTCGTTCAGCGCGTTCGTGGACACCCAGCGGGACGCCGACGGTGTCGACCCGCTGCTGCTGGAGTCCAGTGTGGACGGAACGAACTGGCAGCCGGTGCCGTTGCGGGCCGATGGCCCGGGAGCACCGAAGGGCGTGCAGCGGCAGCTGGCCGGATCGGGTCATCGCAGCTGGTGGGAGGTGCGCGGCAGCGTCGCGGCGAAGCCGGGGCAGCAGGTGTTCCTGCGCTGGCGCTACGCCCCGGACGGCCAGTACACCGGACGCGGCGTGAACGTCGACGGCATCCTCGCCGCCGACCACAACGCAACCCTCCTCGACGGGGAAACCCAGACCGACCGCCTCCACGCCGACAACTGGACTCCCACCGACCGCTGACGGCCTGTTCACCTCACCTTTCAAGGCGAACAGACCGTTCGCTCCGCCTTCCCTGTGGACGACTCGCCCCTGCTGTGGAGAACTTCCGCGATTTCAATGGAAATCAGACGTCTCCATTGAAATCGCGTCAGGACAGGGGGTGCCAGCTGGTGGTGCCGGAGTTGGTGATCGCTCGGCCGAACTGGACGTCGGCGAAGTGGGCGCCGAAAGGTCGGGTTCGAGATGGCAATCAACTTACAATTAGAAGTATTCTACCTGTAACATTTCTAACTTGCTATCCTTTCCACATGGACCGGTCCGCGGAAACCCGAGAGCTCTGCAGCCTGATCAGCGAGCTCTCGCACAACATCGAAGAGCACGTGCGGCACTGCGTGTCGGACAGCGAGCTCACCTCGTCGCAGGCGATCGCGCTGCGCGAGCTGGCCGAGCCGCTGAGCATGCGCGAGCTCGCCGATCGGATGCACTGCGCGACGTCGAACGTGACCTTCGTGATCGACCGCCTGGAGAAGCAGGGGCTGGTCACCCGTCGCCCGCACCCCACCGATCGCCGCGCGAAGGAGATCGCCCTGACCGAAGAGGGCGAGCGGCAGCGGACGCAGATCATCGAACGCTTCTCGGTGAACACCCCGCTGTCCGGGCTCAGCGAGGACGAGCAGAAGACACTGCACAAGCTCCTCCAGCAGGCCCTCACCAACCGCTGAGGAAAGTTCCCCCTCCCTTGTCTCCCGAGTCGCGACGGTGGCCGCTGGCGGGCACCGTCGGACTCAGGCGAAACCGTCGGGAGGAGTTGAGATGTCGGTGATTCCGCAGGACCGCGCGGACATCCTGGACAAGCAGGCCTTCGGTCACGTGGCCACCATCGGTCCGCACGGCGAACCGCAGTCCAGCCCGGTGTGGGTCGACTGGGACGGCCAGTACCTGAAGTTCAGCCAGACCAAGACGCGGCAGAAGTACCGCAACCTCAAGCGGGAACCGCGCATCTCCGTCTCCGTGCACGACCCGGACCAGCCCTACCGCTACGTGGAGGTGCGCGGCCGGGTCGCCAAGATCGAGGACGACCAGGACAACCGGTTCATCAACAAGATGGCCAAGAAGTACCTCAACGAGGACGAATACCCGTGGCCCCAGCCCGGCGAAGAGCGCGTCATCGTCTACGTCGAACCGGAACACTCCACCAAGCAGTGACCGTTTTGCGTGCCAATTTCGCGAGAAATTGACCGTCACCCGGACTAAGGCGAAGCGCCGCCTCAGGGGCGGCGGTCGGATGAAGGACTGGCCCAATTTCTCGCGAAATTGACCACGTCCAGGGTGCCGTAGCTGGTCGGGCGCGTGGGCGTTGTCCAGGGGTGATGACGGTTCAGAGTGGGGGAAGTTGGGTATTCCCTCTTTTGGAGTAGTTGTAGGTAGATGCAACCTGGGTATGAAGTTGCCACGTCCTCCGGCCGGAAACCCGGAAGAGGGCCATTGACCGCCTCAAGCAACGGTTAGTAAGTTTCCCACATGGCCACAGACGACACTTCCCACGAATCGGGAGAGGCGAGCCCTCTCGTCAAGATTCGTTCGCTGCTGCCGGGTCTCGCACGAGCCGAGCAGCGGGTGGCCAACATCGTGCTCGCCGACCCGGCGTCGATCTCGCGGCGCAGCATCACCGAAGTCGCCGAAGCGGCGGGCACCAGCGAGACAACGGTTACCCGGTTCTGCAAGGCGATCGGCGTCGGCGGCTACCCGGACCTGCGCATCGCGCTGGCAGCGGACACTGCGCGCACGTCCACGCGCGATCGCGAGCTCGGCAGCGACATCGCCCCGGACGACGACATCCGGCAGATCATCGAGAAGGTCGGCTACGCGGACGCGAAAGCCGTTGAAGAAACCGCCGATCAGCTGGAAGCGGCAGTGCTCGAGCCGCTCGTCGACGACGTCTCGCAGGCCCGCCGCATCGACGTCTACGGCGTCGGCGCCAGCGCGTTCGTCGCGCTCGACCTCCAGCAGAAGCTGCACCGCATCGGCCTGACCTGCTTCGCCTGGTCCGATACGCACAACGCGCTGACCTCGGCTGCGGTGCTGCGCGAGGGCGACGTCGCCATCGGCATCTCGCACACCGGCGCCACCACCGAAACCGTCGAGGCGCTGCGCGAGGCGCGGCGGCGCGGCGCGACGACGGCGGCGCTGACCAACTTCGCCCGCTCCCCGATCACCGAGGTCGCCGACCACGTGCTGACCACGGCGGTCCGCGAGACCACCTACCGCTCGGGAGCCATGGCCAGCCGGATCGGCCAGCTCACCGTGATCGACTGCTTGTTCATCGGCGTCGCGCAGCGCCACCTGGACCAGGCCCGGGCAGCGCTGGAGGCCACCTACGAAGCGGTGGGCGGCCACCGCCTCGAAAGCCGACCGGACCGCCGGCGGCAGAAGGAGACGTGATGAGCCGGGACCGCGCAGTGCGGGTGGACGCTCCGACCGAACGGACCAACCCGCGGACGCGGGACATAGATCTGCTGCCAACGCTGGACATCCTGCACGTGCTCAACGGCGAGGACCGCACGGTCCCGGTGGCCGTCGGCCGGGTCCTGCCCGAGCTGGCGCGCACGGTGGACATGGCGGTGACCGCGCTGCGCGCGGGCGGCCGCGTTCACTACGTGGGTGCGGGGACGTCCGGTCGGCTCGCCGTGCTCGACGCGGCGGAGCTGATCCCGACCTTCAACGTGCCGCCGGACTGGATCGTCGCGCACCAGGCGGGCGGTTCCGAGGCGTTCCGCCGTGCCGTGGAGAACGCCGAGGACAACGCCGCGACCGGTGCCGCCGAGATCCGCGAGAACGCATCGCCCGATGACCTGGTGATCGGCCTGGCTGCGTCCGGGCGCACCCCGTACGTGCTGGCAGCGTTGGAAGCCGCGCAGCAGCTCGGCGCGAAGACGGCCCTGATCACCTCGAACCCGGACGTCGGACAGGTGCCCGCGGACGTGGTGATCGCGGTGGACACCGGGCCGGAACCGATCAGCGGCTCCACCCGGATGAAGGCGGGCACCGCCCAGAAGCTGCTGCTCACCTCGTTCTCCACCGCAGTGATGATCAAGATGGGCCGCACTTACTCGAACCTGATGGTCAGCATGCTGGCCACCAACGCGAAGCTGCGCGGCCGCACGATCGGCATTCTCCAGGAAGCGACCGACGCCTCCGAGGAAGTCTGCGAAGCTGCGCTGACAGCATCCGACGGAGACCTCAAAACGGCCCTGGTCCACCTGCTGACCGGCTCCGACGTCGAAGCCTCCGCAGCAGCCTTGGCAGTCGCCGACGGCCAAGTCCGAGAAGCACTCCGCGCACTCGCCCCGTAACCACCGATGAGTTTTTCCGGCCTGCGCAGTCTCACCAGCAACGAGAATGCGCAGGAGGAAAACGTGGCACAGCTGCTGAAGGTCCAGAACTTGACCGTCTCGCTCGACGGGATCGCCGCCGGTGAGAACCAGAGCCTCGACAAGCCGTTCGGCGATGCCGACCCCAGCACGATGTTCTCCTGGGCCGGCGCCACGGCGAGCTGGCCGAACCGCACCGACCCCGGCGGCAGCCGCGGCCTGGACGACTACTTCACGCGGGACTTCCACCACAACATCGGCGCCGAGATCATGGGCCGCGGCAAGTTCGGCCCGCAGCGCGGCCCGTGGGAGGACCACGAGTGGCAGGGCTGGTGGGGCGACGAGCCGCCGTTCCACTCCCCGGTGTTCGTGCTGACCCACCACGAGCGCCCGTCGATCACCCTGTCCGACACCACGTTCCACTTCGTCGACACCGATCCGGCCACCGTCCTCGAGCAGGCGCGGAAAGCCGCGCGGGGCAAGGACGTCCGGCTCGGCGGCGGGGCCACGACCATCCGGGAGTTCATCGAGGCCGACCTCGTCGACACCATGCACGTGGCGGTCTCACCGGTGAAGCTCGGATCCGGCGTGCAGCTCTGGGAATCGCCCGACGAGCTGCGCGACCAGTTCCACCTCGAGGTCGTGCCCAGCCCGAGCGGCGTGACCCACCACCTGTTCTGGCGGAAGTGACGGATCAGCCGGGGAGGTTGGTGGCGACGTTGCGGTAGGCGTCGGTGACCAGGTTCCAGAAGCCCGCGGTGTCCAAAGTGGTCGGAACGATCGCGTTCTGGTGGTCGGCCGGGGTGCTGAAGTCGGTGACCGTCATGCCGGAGGTGAACCGGCCCTGCGTCTCCACGTCGACGCGGGCCGGCACCGACTCGAACAGGTCGGGGTTGATCACGTACGCCACCGCGCACGCGTCGTGGATCGCCGGGCCCTTCTCCTGGTAGCTGATGTGGCTGCCGTAGAAGTCCAGGCACGGCGTGAGCAGTTCCGCGTCCAGGCGGCCGAGGTCGGCGAAGCCGGAGCGCACCTCGGCGGTCGCGCGCGCCTGGTGGGTGAGGTCGAGGCCGATCATGACCGTCCGCCAGGGCGCGTTGAACGCGACCGCGGCCGCTTCCGGGTCGGCGACGATGTTGAACTCGGCGGCCGGATTCGTATTGCCGCGGGTGTAGGAGCCACCCATGATCACGAATTCCTTCACCCAGTCCGCGATTCGCGGTTCCTTGCGCAGGGCCAGGGCGATGTTGGTCAGCGGACCGACCGCTGTCAGGCTGATCTCGCCGGGCGAGGCGGCCAAGGTGTCGATGATGAAGTCGACCGCGTGCTGCTCGCTGAGCGCCGCCTTCGGCTCCGGCAGCACGGCGCCGCCGAGTCCGGAGTTGCCGTGCACGTCCCCGGCCGTCCGCGGCTCGCGCACCAGCGGCCGTCCGGCACCGCGCGCCACCGGCACGTCCATGCCGTAGAACTCGCGCAGCCGCAGGGCGTTGTCGGTGGTGTGCTCCAGCTCGACGTTGCCGCCGACGGTGGTCACGCCGACGACGTCGAGCTCCGGGCTCCCGTGCGCCAACCCGAGTGCCAGCGCGTCGTCGATGCCCGGGTCGCAGTCGATCAGGATCTTCTTCACCGCGTCCTCTTCCTCCGGCGTACTCGATCTACAGTTTCAATTGAAACTGTGATTCCCCGTGCCTGGGATTTACAGTTTCAATTGAAACTGTGGTTTCCACGAGGCCTGGGGATCAGCTCTCTTGGACCGCGTCGGCGATGGACTTCGCCTCGCGGGCACCCGATTCCAGCGCCTTGCAGCAGTAGACGATCCACTCCGCGACCTGGTCCGGGTCGCCGGTGGCGAAGCCCAGGGCGAGTTCCGCGTACTCCTCCTGGCGGCGGAAGTAGGCCACCTCCGGGACCACCAGGCCCTTCGGGTCCAGACCGCTGCCGATCACGCTCAGGCGCGCGGCCGCGCGCGCGATCACGCCGTCGACGAGGCCGAACGGCTGCAGCGCGAGCAGTTCGCCGTGCACGACGGCGGCCAGCACCGGGCCCGGGCCCTGCGCCTGCGGATCGGTGATGATCTCGGCGAGCAGGTCCAGCCGCTCGGCGACCACCGGGTCCGACTGCGGGCGACCGAGCTGGTTCGGATCCTCGACCAGGTCTGCGGCGGCGAGCACGTGCATCCGCGCCAGCGCCTGCCGCGGTGCGCGCTGCCAGGTGGGCAGCAGCGCGCCCATCGCCTCGGCGATCCGCAGCGAACCGGCCAGCAGCGGGTCGGAGACCTCACCGGATTCCGGGATCTCCGCGGCGCCCCCGGCGATGGCCGCGGACGCGCGGGCGGCGCGGACCGACGCTTCCGCCGCGGTGGTCGGCCAGCCGCGGCGGTTGGCCGGGTGCCGGTGGACTTCGTCGATCGCCGCGCGGGCCTCGGCCACGGCGTCGGCCACGCCGTCCAGCTCGACCAACGGGGCCAGCGAAGGCTTGTCGTTCACGCCCGCTGACGCTACCGGGAGGCCTTCACCCCACTACCGAGGCCGGATGCGACATGTGCCACAGTGAGCCCCTCGACAGCCGTGCGTAGCGCCGTGAATTCGAACAGTACGCTCGATTGGTCTGAACCAATAGTACTAACCCTCTGTTGCAGTGAGCCCGATCGCATTACGGTGCGACTAGCACTGGCTACACCACGACCACGGAGGTTCCCGGCGATGAGCCAGCCCGACGGGCAGAACAACGAGCTCAGCAACCTGCTGAACGAGAGCAGGACGTTCCCGCCCTCGGCGGAGTTCGCGTCGCAGGCGAACGCCACCGCCGAGCTCTACGACCAGGCGGATGCCGATCGGGATGCGTTCTGGGCCGAGCAGGC
>NZ_JBSFBZ010000085.1:0-24169 GCF_053593195.1 Saccharopolyspora sp. NPDC002376 | reverse complement strand
TCTTGTGGTGAGACCTTCTTCTACCAGGACCCCACGCCCACATCGCCTTCAGGCCCCCAGCCCTCCCCATTCCACTGAGATCACCTCATTGAAATCGCACGTCCAATTTCAATGAGCCTTTTCATCCTGTCCGGCTGGTGACCGCGAAGCACGACCGACACCGCGCGTCGCGGGTCGCAGGCGCCGCAGGCGCATAGCCCACCCCCCCGCAACCGGCACCGCCGCGGGTTCTCAGACTGTGCCCGCCCGACCTGGGCTCTTGGCGAGGCCAGTCCCGTTCGCCGTGTATTGGTCATACACAAAAACGGGATCCCGCAGCCAGGCGGCGTCTGAGGTTCCGCCACCCGCACCGCCACGCAAAACGAGCCTGGAAAACCTCAATGGAAATTGCGGGCTGGGTGCGGACTACGGGCGCTGGGCGCGGTCGTGGGCCCGCTGCGCTTCTTGCCGGTCGGCTTCCGCTCCGGTCGCGATCGGCGCGGTGAGCCACTGGCGCGGGATGCCGAAGGCGGCGACCAGGTCCACCGCGTGCGGGCGGATCTGGCGGCACAGCTCGTTGACCGCCTCAGTGATCGCCTTCGACCGGCGCGGCGAGATCCGCTCGTGCTCCAGGAACCAGGCGCGGTCCTCCTCGATCGTGGAGAGCACGAAAAGGTCGCACACCTTGTTCAGCAGCGCCGCGGTCTCCTCGTCGCGGCAGCGCTCGATCGCGCCGACGAACGCCTCCAGCAGCTGCCGCTCCACGTGCACGCGGCCCGCGCGCAGCACGTGGTCCTGCGCGCTGTTGAACACCTCGAAACCGTTGTCGCGGTCGGCCTTCCGCAGTCGGCGGCCGAGACCGTCGAGGACGTGGCGCTCGCGCTCGTCGAACATCTTGAGCTGCCAGCCGCGGTCGAGGATGTCGTCCTTGCCCGAGCCGTCCATGATCCGCTGCACCAGGGAACGCGTGGCGCTGCGCTCGATCACCGCGCCGACGAACTGGTCGGCGAGGAACTTGGCCAGGCCGAGCGTGCCGAGGTCGGAGAACTGGTCCTTGTAGTCGGTCAGCAGCCCCTTGGCGACCAGCTGCAGCAGCACCGTGTTGTCGCCTTCGAAGGTGGTGAAGACGTCGGTGTCGGCCTTGAGCTGCGCCAGCTGGTTCTCCGCCAGGTAGCCCGCGCCGCCGCACGCCTCGCGGCAGGTCTGGATGGTGCGGGTGGCGTGCCAGGTGGTGATCGCCTTCAGCCCGGCCGCGCGGGATTCCAGCTCGCGCTGCGCCCGCTCGTCGGCCGGCGCGTCGTGCAGGCTCGCGACCAGCTCTTCCTGCGCGAAGTGCAGGGCGAAGGTCTTGGCCAGCGCGGGCAGCAGTTTCCGCTGGTGTGCCAGGTAGTCCAGCACCACGACCTCGTCGTCGGAGCCGGGCCGGCCGAACTGGCGGCGCGTATCGCCGTAGCGCAGCGCGATCTCCAGCGCGAGCTTGGCGGCGCTGCCCGAAGTGCCCGCCACCGACACCCGGCCGCGGATCAGCGTGCCGAGCATGGTGAAGAACCGCTTGCCCTTGCTAGCGATCGGGCTGCTGTAGGTGCCGTCCTCGGCGACGTCGCCGTAGCGGTTGAGCAGCGCCTCGCGCGGCACCCGGACCTGGTCGAAGACGATCCGTCCGTTGTCCACGCCGTTGAGCCCGGCCTTGCGGCCGCAGTCGGTGATCTCCACACCTGGCAACGAATTCCCGGCCTGGTCGCGGATCGGCACCAGCAGCGCGTGCACGCCGTGGCTCTCCCCGCCGGTGATCAGCTGTGCGAAGACCACCGCCATCCGACCGTCGCGGGCGGCGTTGCCGATGTACTCCTTGCGCGCCGCTTCGTGCGGCGTGTGCACCACGAACTCCTGCGACTCCGGGTCGTAGGTGGCGGTGGTGCGCAGGTTCTGGACGTCCGAGCCGTGGCCGGTCTCGGTCATCGCGAAGCAGCCCGGCAGCTCCACGCTCATGATGTCGCGCAGGTAGCGCTCGTGGTGGCGTTCGGTGCCCAGCGCGACGACCGCGCCGCCGAACAGTCCCCATTGGACACCGGACTTGACCATCAGCGACAGGTTCCCGGGCAGCATCTCCAGGGACACCACCGAACCACCGGTGTCGCCGCTGCCGCCGTAGGCGGACGGGAAGCCGAGGCCGAGGACGCCGGTCTTGGCCAGCTGCTGCAGCTGCTCGAGGGTCCGCGCGCGGTGGCTCTCGGTGTCGAGGTCGTCAGCGGGCGCCAGATCGACGCCGTCCAGCGCCTCCCGGACCTGGTCGCGGACGTGCGCCCAGCGCCCGTCCAGCAACGTCGTCAGCTCGCCTGCGTCGAATGCCATCGCGGCCTCCACTCGTCGGTACCGACTGCTCCAAGCGTAGTTACCGACGAGTAACTTTGCCACGTGACCTGTCTCTCCAGCACATTTGACCTTCACCTCGGGGCAAGCCGCAGGGTCGGGGAACCGGGCGAGGAGCCCGGCACGAGGAGGTGAGACGTGGACGGACTGAGCATCGGTGAATTCGCACGTGCCTCGGGCCTGACGCCCAAGGCACTGCGACTCTACGACGAACTCGGACTCCTGCCACCCGAGCACGTCGACCAGCGCACCGGCTACCGGACCTACGTCCTTGACCAGCTGGGCAAAGCCCAGCTGGTCGCCCGGCTGCGCGCGCTCGGCATGCCGCTGGCCCGGATCCGGGTGGTCGTCGACCTGCCACCGCTGGCCGCCGCTGCGGAAGTCATGTCGTACTGGCGGCAGGTCGAAGCCGAGACCGCAGCCCGCCGCGAACACGCCACCGCACTCGTGACCGACCTGTCCAGGAAGGACTTCGCCGTGACCAGCACTTCGGAATGGGAACTGCGCTGCGCCGCCCGCACGGACCGCGGGCTGGTGCGGCGAAGCAACGAGGATTCGGTGCTCGCGGGCTCGCGGTTGTTCGCCGTGGCCGACGGATTCGGGATGGAAGGCGAAGAACGAGCCGCCAGCAGCGCTGCACTCGAAGCTCTCGGCTCACTGGACTCCGAGACGCCGAGCGGTGATCTGCTGCGCGAACTCGGTGACGCGACCGGCTCTGCGCGTCGGGCGGTGCACGAATTCTCCGGCACCGAGCGGGAGCACGTCGGCACCACGCTGACGGCGATGCTGTGGTCCGGATCCGGATTCGCCCTCGCCCACGTGGGAGATTCGCGCGCGTACTTGTTGCGCGGCGGCGAACTCACGCAGATCACCCACGACCACACCTTCCTCCAGTCCCTTGTGGACGATGGCAGGCTGACCCCGGAAGAAGCTGCGGCCCACCCGAAGCGCGCCGAACTGCTGCGCGCGCTGCACCGCGACAGCAGCGCGGAACCGGATCTGCACCTGCGCGAAGCCCACACCGGGGATCGCTACCTGCTGTCCTCGGACGGACTGCACGCCGTGCTGAGCGACCGAGAACTGCGGGACGTCCTCGACTCCGCCACCAGCCCGCAGGACGCGGTCGACCGCTTCGTGCAGCAGGTCCACGACGCCGGAGCCCCCGACAACGTCTCCTGCGTGGTGATCGACGCCGTCGCCCACGGCTGAGGTTTCCCAATTTTAGGGAAATTTGGAAACCCCTCTGAAAAGCGGAAAGCCGCCCCGCAGGAGTTGTGGGGCGGCTTTTCCGGGGGCGTCAGGCGACGACGTTGACCAGGCGACCCGGGACCACGATGACCTTGCGCGGTTCCTTGCCGTCCAGGGCGGCGGCGATCTTCTCGTCCGCCAGCGCCGCGGCCTTCACCGCGTCCTGGTCCGCCGAGGCCGGCACCACGACGCGGGAGCGGACCTTGCCGTTGACCTGGATCGGGTACTCCGCGGTGTCCTCGACCAGGTACTCCTCGTCGGCCACCGGGAACGGGCCGTGCGCCAGGCTCGCCGCGTTGCCCAGCCGGGCCCACAGCTCCTCGGCCAGGTGCGGCGTCAGCGGCGCGACCATCAGCACCAGCGGCTCCACCATCGCGCGCGGGGAGCCCGCCGCGGACGCGTAGGCCTTGGTGATCCGGTTGTTGAACTCGATCAGCTTCGCCACCGCGGTGTTGAACCGCAGCTCCGCGTAGTCCTCGCGGACCCCGGCGATGGTCTTGTGCAGCGCGCGCACCATCTCGACGTCCGGCTGCTCGTCGGTCACCCGCAGCTCACCGGTGTTCTCGTCGACGACGTTGCGCCACAGCCGCTGCAGGAACCGGTGCGAACCCACGACGTCCTTGGTCGCCCACGGCCGCGAGGAGTCCAGCGGACCCATCGCCATCTCGTACAGCCGCAGCGTGTCCGCGCCGTAGGCGTCGGCCATCTCGTCCGGGGAGACGGAGTTCTTCAGGCTCTTGCCCATCTTCCCGTACTCGCGGCGGACTTCCTCGCCTTGGAAGAAGAACTTGCCGTCGCGCTCCTCCACCTCGTCGGCCGGGACGTAGACGCCGCGCGAGTCGGTGTAGGCGTAGGCCTGGATGTAACCCTGGTTGAACAGCCGCCGGTACGGTTCCTCCGCCGACAGGTGCCCCAGGTCGAACAGCACCTTCTGCCAGAACCGCGAGTACAGCAGGTGCAGCACGGCGTGCTCCATGCCACCGATGTACAGGTCCACGCCACCCGGGTCGCGCGGGCCGTGCAGCTCCGGCCGCTTGCCCATCCAGTACTGCTCGTTGGCCGGGTCGACGAACTGCTCGCTGTTGTCCGGGTCGATGTAGCGCAGCTGGTACCAGCAGGAACCGGCCCACTGCGGCATCACGTTGGTGTCCCGCTGGTAGTGCTTCAGCCCGTCGCCCAGGTCCAGCTCGACGTTGGCCCACTCGGTGGCCTTGGCCAGCGGCGGCTCCGGGCTGCTGTCGGCGTCCTCCGGTTCGAAGGTGCGCGGCGAGTAGTCCGCGACCTCGGGCAGCACCACCGGCAGCTGGTCCTCGGGCAGGCCCTGCGGCAGGCCGTCCTCGCCGTAGACGATGGGGAACGGCTCGCCCCAGTAGCGCTGCCGGGCGAACAGCCAGTCGCGCAGCTTGTACTGCACGGTGCCGCGGCCGTGGCCGTGCTCCTCCAGCCAGGTGGTGATCGCCTTCTTGGCGTCGTCCAGCTCCAGGCCGTTCAGGTCCAGCCCGATCTGCGGGTTCGCGGAGTTGATCCGCGGCCCGGAACCGGTGAAGGCACCGCCCTCGAAGTCCGCCGGGGGCTGCACGGTGCGCACGATCGGCAGGCCGAAGACCTCGGCGAACTCGTGGTCGCGGGTGTCCTCGCCGGGCACCGCCATGATCGCGCCGGTGCCGTAGCCCATCAGCACGTAGTCGGCGATGAACACCGGGATCTGCTGGCCGTTGACCGGGTTGGTGGCCCAGGCACCGGTGAAGACGCCGGTCTTCTCCTTGTTCTCCTGGCGGTCCAGGTCGGACTTCATCGACGCCGCGCGCCGGTACTGCGCGACGGCCTCCGCCGGGGTTGCCGCACCGCCGGTCCAGCGGTCGTCCGCGCCTTCCGGCCAGGCGTCCGCGGTCAGCTCGTCGACCAGCGGGTGCTCCGGGGCCAGCACCATGTACGTCACGCCGAACAGCGTGTCCGGGCGGGTGGTGAAGACCTCGACGTGGTGCGCGGAGCCGTCCAGCGGGAACACCACGTTCGCGCCCTGCGAGCGGCCGATCCAGTTCCGCTGCATGGTCTTGACCTGCTCCGACCAGTCCAGCCGGTCCAGGTCGTCGACCAGGCGGTCGGCGTAGGCGGTGATCCGCATCATCCACTGCTTCAGGTTGCGGCGGAAGACCGGGAAGTTGCCGCGCTCGGTCAGGCCGTCCGCGGTGACCTCCTCGTTGGCCACCACGGTGCCCAGACCCGGCGCCCAGTTGACCGGCGCCTCGGAGACGTAGGCCAGGCGGTGCGAGTCGATGATCTCGCGCTGCTCGGCGCGGGTCAGCTCGCTCCACGCACGCCCGTCCGGGGTGGCGCGCTCACCGTTGGCGAACTGGTCCTCCAGCTCGCTGATCGGCCGCGCCCGGCCCGCCTCGGTGTCGTACCAGGCGTTGAAGATCTGCAGGAAGATCCACTGCGTCCAGCGGTAGAAGTCGATGTCGGTGGTGGCGATCCGGCGGCGCTCGTCGTGGCCCAGGCCCAGGCGGCGGATCTGCCCCAGGTACCGCTCGATGTTCTGCTCGGTGGTGGTCCGCGGGTGGGTCCCGGTCTGCACCGCGTACTGCTCGGCAGGCAGGCCGAAGGAGTCGAAGCCCATGGTGTGCAGGACGTTGCGGCCCTGCATCCGGTTGAACCGGGCGTAGACGTCGGTGCCGATGAAGCCCAGCGGGTGGCCGACGTGCAGGCCCGCGCCCGAGGGGTACGGGAACATGTCCTGGACGAACAGCTTGTCCTCGGGCACATCGCCCTTGAGCGACCCGGCCGGGTTGGGCGCGTGGAAGGTGCCGCGCTCCTCCCACCGGTTCTGCCACCGCTGCTCGATCTCGACCGCCGTCTCCGCGGTGTAGCGGTGCTGCGGAACCTCTTCGGTCGAGGTCTCTGCCTGGCCACTCATGGGTTTGTGTCCTTCCCTGCCTTATCGCCCTCGAACGCGCGAGTCGTGCGCTCTTAGTGTGCCGCCTGCGAAAAATGGAAAACCCCCCAGGCCCTGCCGGGCATGAGGGGTCGCCGCGTTGACGTCGCCTAACGGACGGTCAACGCGGCCTCGCAAGGAGCAGCCTCGCGCACATACCAACCAGGGTAGCCGAGCTCACCAAACCCATTTCCCCAGCAGACGGCTGCGGCTACTCGTGAACGCTCGAAGCATGCTCTGGTGATCTACTGGCGAGCAGAGGTAGCCGCGCTCTTCGATCCCGTGGAGCCGCAGGCGACGGAAAGAAAATGCCCCGAGCGGCGTGCGTGCTAGCGCAGAGGCGGCCCCGGGGCGTACGCGTCCGAGACTAGCACGACCCGACCACGCAGCTGGGGGAAAACGATGTCGGACAGCTCCGCCGACTGGGCGATCAAGGTGCTGTCGCCCGCGCGAATGGCGCCGTACCTCGCGACCGCGTCGATCTGTCGAACTTGGGATCGGCGAAGGCATTTCCGACCTCGCGAACCGTGCTGCTCGGCGAGGTCTGCGACGTGCTCGCCGGACCGAGCGGCATGCTCCGCGAGATCCCCGCGGACGAGCACGGGGTACCGGTGCTCAGTCCCCGCAACTTGCGCCGGAACCGGCTCGTCCAGGAGAAGTCGGAGCGCGTCGACCCGATCGCACGCGAGAAGCTGACCCGCTACCTGCTCAAATCCGACGACGTCCTTTGCTCGCGCACCGGCACCATCGGCCGGACCGCGCTCGTGACAACCGAGCACGAGGGGTCACTGTTCGGTCCCGGGTTCCTCCGGCTGCGGCCGCGCGATCCCAGACTGAGCAACCACTACCTGCTCCACCACCTCGCGACCGAGCAGGCGCAGGACTGGATGAAAGCGCACTGCGCGAGAGCCACGATTCCGAGTTTGAGCGCGAAGACCATGCGTGAGATGCCGATCTCGCTTCCGCCACGGGACCAGCAGGAGGCGATCGTCGAGGTCATGAACAGTCTCGACGAGCAGCTGGCGCTGCGTGACGAAGTCGCCGACACCACCGAACGGCTCAAGCACCAGCTCGGTCTGCTCATCGGCGCCGGCGACTTCCCGCTGCGCGGCTAGCTCAGCGCACCGCGAGGGTGATCAGCTGGGTGGTCTGGGTGGGGGAGAAGTTGTCGTCGCTGACCAGGACGAGGCTGCGGCGGCCGTCCGGCAGGCGCGGGCCCCAGGTCATACCCTCGACGTTGTCGATCGTGCTCAGGTCCAGGTCGGCCAGGTCGACCAGCAGCTCCTTGCGCAGCGGGCGCACGTTCGCGTCGGCCAGCGACTCGACGTCGCGCACGTTCGTGGCTCCCCGCAGGTCGACCCGGTAGATCCGGATCGAGTTGCCGACGCCGGTGACGAACGAGCGCTCCATCACCAGGTACTGACCACCCCGATCGGCCAGGATCGCGCTGACCCCGTTGTTGCTGAAACCGCCGGTCGGCGACTCGGCGAACACCGGGTCCAGCGGGTAGGCGTACTGGCCGAGGACACGGCCGTCGCGGGTCTGCACGCTGATGCGGGACAGGGCGCCGTGCTCGGCGGTCGGCGACTCGCCGTCCTGGAGCAGCGGGCCCTCCATCGCGGTGACCACCCGGGTGCCGCCGTCGGCCAGCGTCAGCCCCTCCAGCACCTCGTTCTGCTTCGGCCCGGTCTCCGGCCGCATCAGAAGGTTGTCCGGAATCGGCAGGTCACCGGTGGAGGTGCCGTCGGCGCTCGCGCGGCGGATCGTCGGGTCGATCAGCTGCTGGTCGCGCTCACCCTCGCTGGTCCACCAGAGCTCGCGGCTCCACGGGTCCCAGCGCACGTCCTCCGGGTCCACGGTGCCCTTCGGGTAGGTCGTGCCGTCCGGGCGCAGCAGGGGCTTCGTGCCGGTCAGCCGGAACTCGACGCCTTCGAAGCGGCCGGTGTAGATCCGTGCCGGCTGCTTGTCGGAGCGGTCGTCGCTGATCAGCACCCATTCCCCGGTCCGCGGGTCGTAGTCCAGCCCGGACAACCCGCCGATCGTGGTGCCGTCGAACTGCATCGCGTGCGGCAGGGTCGTCTCGCCGACCAGCTCGACCCGGTCGGTCCCGGCCTCAGCCGGGGCCGCCGCCACGACCAGCAACCCGGCGGTCAACAGCCCGCTCAGCACAGTTGTCTTCACCATGCCCACAGCACACCTGACCGGGGTGTCCGGCAAGTGTCGATCAGGTCGCGGCTCGCCCCATCGGGCCACAGTTTCAATTGAAACTGTGATCCGCCGTGGGTGGGATTTACAGTTTCAATTGAAACTGTGGTTCCCCGGCGCCGGGACGAACAGGGGATCTGGTGCGGGTAAGTGCACCGTGACGCAGGTCAAGTCGGGTGTTCTCCTACGCTGGTGAGGTGCTCGCTGTTCAGGTGATCCTCTGCGCGATCTTGGTCCTCGGCGGGGCAGCTCTGCTGCTGCTCGGCTTCCGGGGGCTGCGTGGGCAGCTGCCCCGCAACCGCTACGTCGGTGTCCGCACCCCCGCCGCCATGAGCAGCGACGAAGCCTTCGGCGTCGCCAACCGCGCGGCCGGGCCCGCGATGCTGGCCGGTGGCGCGGCGGCCGTGCTGGCCGGTGCGTCGCTGCCGGTGCTGGCCTCGACGTTCTCCGTGGTGATGATCTCGGTGTTCGGTCTGGTCGGGGCGTTCGCGCTGATGACCGCGGGCGGCGTGGTCGGCAACCGCGCGGCCGAGGCGATGCCCGCCCCGGCGCCCGCCGGTGGTTGCGGCGGCTGCGCCGGCGGCTGCTGCAGCTCGCTCCCTCGCGGCTGATCAGGACGCGATCCGGCAATACCCCTCGAGCCGAGGCCGCTCGTGGCGGCCTACCTGGTCACGGACACCGTCGTCGACGCCTACCTGTCCACCTCCGACGAGCTCACCAAGCTGGAGCAGCGCGTCTTCGCGCCTGGCCGGGACGACGTGACCCCGGACCTGTACTCGCTGAAGCGGGAGGTGCTGGAGGCCCGCGACGCCGTCGAGCCGTTGCTGCCGGTGGCGCACCGGCTGGTCCAGCCGAACAACGGCGAGACCGCGATCCTCGTGATCATCGGAGCCTGCACCGGCCTCTACGCGGCCCTCCGCCACAACCGCTGGCTCCAAGTTGTCCACAACTAGTTGTGCACAACCCTGTGGACAACTGTGGATAACTGGGGAGGCCTCGGGACAACTCCTCAGTACCTGTCGGCGAATGCCGTCCACGCTTGTGGAAGCGGCGTCAGCCGCTTGCGTCCACCTTCGCAGCAGGTTCCGCGCAGCGACCACGCAAGCAACGCAACGGGTTCTCAGTTGAGGCGGACGTCTCCGGGGTGCGTGGCGAGGAAGGCCAGCGGCGGTCCCTGGCGGCGCAGCACCCGGCTCCACAGCTCGGTGCCGGGGTCTGCGATCACGTCGTCCGGCAACGCCGGGACCACGATCCAGTCGCCGCGCTCGATCTCGCCCGCCAGCTGCCCCGGTTCCCAACCCGCGTAGCCGGCGAAGAAGCGAAGGCCTCGCGTCTTCGGCACCAGGGCGTCGGGGTCGCCGTCGAGGTCGACCAGACCGACCGGGCCGCGCACGCCGACCATGCCCGTGATCGCCGCGGTGTCCTCACCCGCGCGCAGAGTCGCCAAGCAGATCGCGGTGCGCTGCTCGACGGGGCCGCCGACGAACAACGACTGCGGCTCGGTCGCGTGCTGCCCCCACTTCGGCAGCACCTCGTGCACCGTGACCTCGCTCGGCCGGTTCAGCACGACGCCCAGGGTGCCCTCGGCGCGGTGGTGAATGACGTACACGACGGTTCGCCGGAAGTTCCGGTCCGCCAGCTGTGGAGCGGCAACGAGCAGCGTCCCCGGTTCCACGTCCGCGTCTGATCCCACCAACCCATGATCTCACTGGTTGCCCGGGCACGGACAGAGCTCAGCGGGACCAATAACAGTGATTAATCAAAAATTATGAATAACAGCGTGAAGTAGCACACACTATTACTACTGACCTTCTGGCCTGCGATTTCAGGATCAGGGAACGTCGATGCCCTGCGCACGGGCCCAGACCTTGAGCTCCTCGACGGCTTCCTCGTGGGACATCGGTCCGCGGTCGAGGCGCAGCTCCTTGAGGTGCTTCCAGGCCTTGCCGACCACCGGTCCGGGGTCGACGCCGAGCAGCCGCATGATCTCGTTGCCGTCCAGATCGGGCCGGACCTTCGCCAGGTCCTCCTCGGCCGCGATCCGCTCGATGCGCTCCTCCAGGTCGTCGTAGGAGCGCTGCAACGACGCCGCCTTGCGCTTGTTGCGGGTCGTGCAGTCCGCGCGCACCAGCTTGTGCAGCCGGGACAGCAGCGGGCCCGCATCGTTGACGTAGCGGCGCACCGCCGCGTCGGTCCAGTGGCCGTCGCTGTAGCCGTGGAACCGCAGGTGGAGGAACACCAGGTCGGCGACCTGATTGATCACGTCCTTGGAGTAGCGCAGCGCGCGCAGCCGCTTGCGGGTCATCTTCGCGCCGACCACCTCGTGGTGGTGGAAGCTCACGCCGCCGCCGGACTCGAAGCGCCGGGTCCCCGGCTTGCCGATGTCGTGCAGCAGCGCGGCCAGCCGAAGCACCAGGTCCGGCTCGCCGTCCGGGTTCTCCGCGCGCTCCAGGTCGATCGCCTGGTCCAGCACCGTCAGCGAGTGCCGGTAGACGTCCTTGTGCTGGTGGTGCTCGTCGATCTCCAGCTTCATCGCCGGCACCTCGGGCAGCACGTGATCAGCCAGCCCGGTGTCCACCAGCAGCTCGACGCCGCGCCGCGGGTACTCGCCGCACAGCAACTTGGACAGCTCGACCTGGATCCGCTCCGGGGTGATCCGGGTGATCTCGGCGGCCATGTCGGTCATCGCCTGGACCACCCGGTCGCTGGCGGTGAACCCGAGCTGGGAGACGAACCGGGCGGCGCGCAGCATGCGCAGCGGGTCGTCGGCGAAGGAATCCTCCGGGGCGGCGGGGGTGTCCAGCCGCCGGGCGGCCAGGTCGGCCATGCCGTCGTGCAGGTCGACGAACGACCGGCCGGGCAGCTCGATGGCCATCGCGTTCACGGTGAAGTCGCGGCGCACCAGGTCACCCTCGATGGTGTCGCCGAAGGCGACGTCGGGGTTGCGGCCCACCCGGTCGTAGGTGTCGGCGCGGAAGGTGGTGATCTCCACCGTCGTCCCGTGCCGGAAGGCGCCGAGGGTGCCGAACTCGATCCCGGTGTCCCAGATCGTCTCGGCCCAACCGCTCAACAGCTCGCGGACCTGTTCCGGGCGCGCCTCGGTGGTGAAGTCCAGATCGGTGCCCAGCCGCCCTAGCAGCGCGTCCCGCACGCTGCCGCCGACCAGGAACAGCCGGTGCCCAGCAGCGGCGAACCGCTCGGCCAGCTCCTCCGCGATGGGAGCGACCCGCACGAGCTCGACCACGGCATTGCGCTGCGCTTGGCGTTCCCGCGCCTGCAGCTCGGCGGACGCGGCGGAGTCGTGGTGCGAAGGAGTGGACACGATTTACCAGGATATCGGCCCCACCCCCCACCCAATCACCCCTCCGCACCCAACAATGCCCACCCCGCAATCAGGCGGAAGCTGGGGTTCCGTTACTCGCACCGCCACGCAAACCAGCCGCCAGAAACAAGCACGCCCTGATCGCACTACCATCGGCTGCATGCCCCCGTCGCCCGGCCGCTCCGGCGGTGCTCAGCCGGGGCGTCGGAACCGACGCCGAAGGCGCAGGCTGCGGACCGTCGACGAGACGTCCGCCGGTGGGCTGGTGGTGAACAGCAGCGAGAGGCTCGCTGCGATCATCGGGAGGCTGGACCGCAAGGGACGACTGCTGTGGTCGCTGCCGAAGGGGCACATCGAGGCCGGTGAGACCCCGGAGCAGACCGCAGTGCGCGAGGTCGCCGAGGAGACCGGGATCATCGGTCGGGTCGTGACCCCGATCGGCACCATCGACTACTGGTTCGTCGCGGGCAACCGGCGCATACACAAGACCGTGCACCACTTCCTGCTGGATGCGGTGGGCGGTGAGCTTTCCGACGAGGACGTGGAGGTCACCGAGGTGGCGTGGGTGCCGCTTGGTGAGCTGGAGGATGTGCTGGCCTACGCCGACGAGCGTCGGCTGGTGCGCCGCGCGCTGAGCTTGCGCGGCGACGGTGCGGACGGGACGAGCGATCGGCTCAGGGCCCGTCCGGTGCGAGGTAGCGGGACGGAGCCGGGTTGAGGTATCTGCTGGCCGCGATGGTCGCGGTGCTGGTGATAGCGGGGCTTCCGGCGGGCTTGGCTCCGCAGGTCGCGGCTCAAGGCGAGAATCTCGTCCAATTAGATGTGACCAAGATCACACCCTCCGTGGTCGCGGACGGCGGTCCCGGCGAGGTCGTCATCACCGGCCGGTTGACCAACACCGGCGACAGCCAGATCAACGACATCGAGGCCCGCGTCCAGCGCGGCAACGCGACCACCACCGAGCCCGCCGTGCAGCACGCCATGCGCAGCGCCACGCCGACGGTCACCGAACCGGCCTTCAGCCCGATCGCGGATGGCCTGGCGCCGGGGCAGCAGACCGACGTCGAGATCCGCATCCCGCTGACCGGCCCGAACTCGCTGCAGCTCACCGAGCCCGGCGTCTACCCGCTGCTGGTCAACGTCAACGGCGTCTCGGCCTCGGGCGGCCGGGCGCGGGTCGCCGAGTCGCGCTTCCTGCTGCCGGTGCTCAGCACTCCGGGCAATCCGGCGCCGCCGCCCCCGCACCCCACCGACGTCAGCATGGTGGTGCCGATCGTCGACTACCCGCGGCTGGAGCGGGAGGCGCTGCCCGGCATGCGCCCGGTGCTGGTCGACGACACGCTGTCCACCTCGCTGGCCCCCGGCGGTCGGCTGTACGACCTGGTGCAGGCCGTGACCGACAGCGCGCCCTCGGGTTCGCCGCTGGGCAGCTCGCTGTGCTTCGCCATCGACCCGGACCTGCTGATCACCGTCCGCGCCATGCAGGGGCCCTACCAGGTGCGCCAGCCGAACAACTCGCTCGCCGACGGCATCGGCACCGGCGCCGCGAACCTGTGGCTGAGCAAGCTAAAGGAGGCCACCTCCGGTCGTTGCGTGATCGCGCTGCCCTACGCCGACGCCGACGTGGTGGCGCTGGGGCGCGCGGGTCTGCCGGACCTGGTCAACCTCGCGATGGACGGCGCCAACCTGCTCAAGGACAAGAACACGCTGGGCGTCGAGCCGCGCAGCGTGCTCTGGCCCGTCGAGGGCGCGCTGGCCGATCCGCCGAGCGGCAACCTGCCCCGCACCGCGCTGGTGGAACCGCAGGCGCTGAACATCCCGGACGGTTCGCTGGACCCGGTGCGCATCCGCGGCCGAGACATGACCGCCATCCCGATCGACCCCCTGCTGACCAGCGCACTCGACCCGCTGCACGACACCGGGCAGAAGACCACCGCTCTCTCGCCGCCGAACGCGCAGCTGGAGTCGGTGCAGAACGCGCTCGGTGCGCTCGCCTTCCGGGCGACCCAGGGCTCCGTCGGCGACGCCACCTCGGTGATGGTGCCGCCGCGCCGCTGGGACGTCCGCGGCGACGACCTCCGCAGCCTGCTCGACGGCATGCAGAACCTCGCCGACGCCGGGCTGATCCACCCCAAGGCGCTGCCCGAGCCGAACCCCGCGACGCTGCCCGAGGCCGACCTCAACTACCCGGTCGAGTCCGGCTCGTCCGAGGTGGCGCAGCCGGTCCTGCAGCAGCTGGCCGAGCAGAACTTCAAGGTCGGCGACCTGTACCGGTCCTCCCAGCGCGATCCGTCCACCGACGTGGAGCCGGGGCGGATCACCACGCCGCTGGCCAACGGGCTGCTGCGCGGCGCGTCCAGCGCGTGGCGCGGTGACGCGAACGCCGCCGAGCACTGGGTGAACCTGGCCGGGCGCACCATCGACGAGATCCTCGACAAGGTCGACATCGAGGAGTCGCAGACCAGGCTGGTCGGCGCCTCCCCGGACAGCCCGACCCCGCTGACCGTGGTCAACGACCTGCCTGTCACGGTGGGCGTTGTGTTCCGCATCCCGCCGGTGCCGGGCGTGCAGGTAGAGCACGACTTCGGCGGGGTGGCCACCATCCCGGCGAACGGCCGGCGGGTGTTCTGGCTGCAGACCACGGCGCAGCGCGCCGGTACCTTCACCCTCGACGTCACGGTGACCACCAAGGACGGCACCCAGTTCGGCAGCACGAAGCGGCTGCCGTACAACTCGGGCAACTACGGGCCACTGATCCTGATCATCACCGGGGGTGCCGCCGCGCTGCTGGTGCTCATGTCCGGGCGGCGGATCTTCAAGCGGTTCCGGGCCAGGCAGCGGCGCCAGGCGGCGGAGCAGTCCGGAGAGGAATCCCGATCGGAGGAGGCACCTCCGGACACACCCGAGACCGCGCAGATCGCCACCACCGACGGTGATCGAAACCCGAGCTGAGATCCTGGTCGGTACGCCCTCCCGTCACACTTTCAGGGGGGCGTGCCGAGAAGTCGACAGGACGGGCGGGGTCACTCCTGCGCGGGCGAAGGATTTGAGGCAGTGAACCGAGACAGGGATGCCGGGCGACCGGGCGATCGCGCACCGCAGCCCGGAGCGCACCCCACCATGCCGATCCGGCGACCGGACACCGCCCAGCCACGTCCAGCACCGCCGATGGCGACCCCGCAGAACGGTCGCCGCGGGTGGCACGTCGCCGAGACCCAGCCGATCGCGGCGGTCCCGCCGGAACCCGGCATGGACCAGGCCGTGGAGCAGGCCACCGAGCAGACCCAGGTGATCCGCCCGGTCTCGCCGGGCAAGGGCAAGCCGTCGCTGCTCAAGGCCAGCGGTTCGATGGCCATCGCGACCCTGACCAGCCGGATCACCGGCTTCCTGTGGAAGCTGATGCTGGCCGGGGTGATCGGCTTCGGCATCGTCAACGACTCGTTCAACGTCGCGAACACGCTGCCGAACATGCTCTTCGAGCTGCTCATCGGCGGTGTGCTGACCAGCGTCGTGGTGCCGGTCCTGGTGCGCGCCCGCAAGGGCGACGCCGACGGCGGCGAGCGGTTCGTGCAGCAGTTGATGACGCTGGCGGTCGTGGTGCTGGCCGTGGGCACGCTGCTGGCGATGATCGCCGCTCCGCTGCTGACCGTGGCGCTGGTCTCCGAATCCGACGCGTCGAACCGGGACCTGGTCACCGCGTTCGCCTACCTGCTGCTGCCGCAGATCTTCTTCTACGGGCTCAGCGCCCTGGTCGGCGCGGTCCTGCAGGCCAAGCAGATCTTCAGCCCGCCGGCCTGGGCACCGGTGGTGAACAACCTGGTGGTCATCGTGACCATCGGCGCGCTCGCGCTGATGCCGGGCGAGATCTCGCTGAACCCAGTCTCGATGACCGACCCGCAGCTGCTCGTGCTGGGCCTCGGCGTCACCTTCGGCGTGATCTGCCAGGCGGTCGTGCAGCTGCCCGCGCTGCGCCGGACCGGTTTCCGGATGCGCTGGCGGTGGGGTTGGGACCGGCGGCTCTCGGAGTTCGGCGGACTCGCGCTGTGGATGCTCGGCTACGTCGCGATCAGCCAGGTCGGTCTGATCGCGCTCAGCCGGGTGGCCACCGCGAACGCCCCGGGCGCCTGGTCGACCTACAGCTACGTGTGGATGCTGCTGCAGCTGCCCTACGGGGTCATCGGCTTCTCGATCATGACCGCGATCCTGCCGCGGATGAGCGCCGCCGCCGCGGACGGCGACTACGCGAAGGTCATCGACGACCTCTCGCTGGGCAACCGGCTGTCCACTGTGACCCTGCTGCCGGTCAGCGCGGTGATGACCGTGCTTGGCGTGCCGCTGTCGCTGGCGCTGTTCGCGGTCAGGCCCGACATGTCCGGTCAGGCGAACATCCTCGGCCTCGCGCTGGCCGTCTCCGCGTTCGGCGTGCTGCCGTACGCGCTGACGATGATGCAGATGCGCACGTTCAACGCGTTGAGCGACGCGCGCACCCCGACGGTGATCATGCTAGTGATGACCGTCGCCAAGGTGCTGATGGCCGTCGCGTTGCCCGCGCTGCTGGAGCCCGAGAACATCGTCTACGGGCTGACCTTCGTGAACTCGTTCACCTTCATCATCGGCTGGCTGGTCGGCGAGATCTGGCTGCGGTTCCGGCTCGGCCAGCTGGGCAGCAGGCGCTTCATCCGGACGCTGGCGAAGACGCTGCTGGCTTCAGTCCTCGGTGGACTGCTCTGCGCGCTCAGCGTGTCCGCGGTGGGCTCGCTGATGTCCGGACCGGCGAACGCGTTGACCGGATGGCTGCAGCTCCTCGTGGGCTCGGTGGTCGGTTTCGGCTCGATCTTCGGGCTGATGTCGGTGCTGCGGGTACCCGAACTGCAGCCCGCCTTCGGGCGGCTCACCGGTTTGCTGCGTCGTCGCTGACTTCCGCGTCACGTACCCTCGGTGTCGAAGTCTCCTCCTGTGCGGGGAAGAGGGGTGGTACGCATCCCCTTGCGGACCAGGAGGAGCGGGAGAGGGAAGGTGACCAGCAAACCCACCGAGCAGATCGCTGCGGACTGCGACGATTCCGGCGAAGAGGGTTCGGCCGAGCAGGAGCTGACCCCAGGTAGAGTGCTGGACCACGGCCGGTACCGGCTCCTTTCCCAAGCCGGCACCGACAACCGCTGCAACGCGCAGCTGTGGCGCGCCAAGGACGGCGTGCTGGGTCGTGACGTCGCGCTGACCATCCTGGTCGGCGACCGCTCGGACGCCGAAGCGGCGTCCAGCGCGCGGCGCACCCTGGAACGCGCGATGCACGCCAGCACGTTCAACCACATGGGCGTGGCCCGCGTCCTCGACGTCGTCACACCGAACTCGAACGACCCGGACGGCGTCCTCGGCATCGTGATCGCCGAGTGGACGCACGGCACCGACCTGCTCGACCTGGTCGCTGAAGGCCCGCTGCCGCCCGGCACCGCGGCCCGCCTGCTGCAGCCGCTGGCCGCAGCCGTCGAAGCGGCGCACCACGCAGGTCTGGTGCTCGGCGCCGACCACCCGCAGCGGATCCGGGTGACGCCGGACGGCGAGATCCGGATGGCCTTCCCGGGCCCGATGGCCCAGGCCACCTCCAGCGACGATGTGCGCGGTCTGGGTGCCACGCTGTACCTGCTGCTCACCGGCCGGTGGGCGCTCGACGACGCGCCGGAAGGACTGCCGGTCGCCCCGACCGGACCGGACGGCGCCGTGGTCGCGCCGCGCACGTTGCGCCCGACCGTGCCGCTCGAGCTGTCCACTGTGGCGGTGCGCGCTCTGGGCAATCCGGACTCCACCGGCACCACCGGCGGTGTCCGCACCGGTGCCGCGGTGCTGCGCGTCCTGGAGCAGCACGCCACCTTCGAAGCTCCCAGCACCACCGGGCAGAACGGTTCGAGCGGCAGCGAGAACAACGAGGTCTGGCGGCGCGAGGACCCCAAGCCGGACACGGAGAAGCGCAAGAAGCTGATGCTCAGCGTCGGCGTGCTCGCGGTGGCCACCCTGCTGGTGGTCGCCTGGATCGCGACCTCGCTGATCGGCATCTTCACCGATTCCAGCCGCAACAGCGGCACCGGCCAGGTCATCGGCGAGTCCGGCAACCACCCGGGCAACGAGGAACCGCCGCCACCGCCACAGTCGAGCCCGGTGCAGATCACCAACGCGGTCCCGTACAACACCAACGGCACCCCGGACACCCCGGGCCGCATCCCGTACCTGTTCGACGGCGACCCGAACACCTACTGGGCGACGTCGCAGTACCGGCAGCAGCTCGGCCCGGGCGGCATCAGCGACGGCACCGGCGCGGTGCTCACGCTGGCCCACCCGTCGGTGCTGCAGGACCTGGTCATCGACTCGCCGAGCGCGGGCGCCAAGGTCGAGGTCCGGCAGGTCAACGGCACGCAGAACCTGAACGGCACCAAGGTGATCGGTTCCGGGGACCTGAAGGCGGGGGAGACCACGATCAAGCTCCAGCCGGACTCCCCGTCCGAGCAGATCCTGGTGCTGATCACCCAGCTGCCGTCCAGCGGTGGTGAATTCGTCGCCCAGATCAACGAGGTCAAGGTCAACGGCAGCGCGGGCTGAATCGGTGAGCCGGAACACGGGTTGCGGCTCATGTTCCGGCTCACGATCAGTAAAGTGCTGAACCGTGTCTGTCCCCGTGAGATCGGACGCCGAACTCATCGCGGCGCATACCAGCGGAGATCCACACGCGTTCTCCGAGCTCTTCCGCCGACATCGGGATCGGCTGTGGGCTGTTGCGCTGCGCACCATGCGCGACCACGAAGACGCCGCCGACGCGCTTCAGGACGCGATGATCTCGGCCTTCCGAAACGCCTCGTCGTTCCGCGCCGAGTCCCAGGTGACCACCTGGCTGCACCGGATCGTGGTGAACGCCTGCCTGGACCGCATCCGGCGCAGGCAGACCCGACCGACGGTGCCGCTGCCCGAAACCGGTCCGGCCGAACCGGCGGCGCCCCGCGACGCCATCGCCGAGCAGGACACCAAGATGGCCGTCCAGGACGCGCTCGCCGAGCTCCCCGAGGACCAGCGGTCAGCGATCGTGCTGGTGGACGTCGAGGGCTATTCGGTGTCCGAAACCGCGTCGATCCTGGGCATTGCTGAAGGCACCGTGAAGAGTCGGTGCGCGAGGGGGCGGGCCAAGCTCGCCAAACTTCTGGGACACCTGCGGAACCCAAGTGCAGATGCGAACGTCCCAGATGACGCGATGGCCATGCGTCGACGGGAGGGACGATGAGTGGCGAAGACCGGCGCACGGGGGCGCCGCAGGGTCCACCGTGGTCCCTGGACTTGCTAGCCGATCTCCACGCCGGGGTGCTGGACGAGCAGACCGCCGATGAGCTCCGCAGCCAGGTCCAGGACGACCCGGAGGCCAGGGAGATCCTGGCGGCGTTGGACGCCACCAGCGAGGACCTCGCCGAGCTGCCGCCGCTGACGATCCCGGACGACGTGTCGGTGCGCATCGATGCCGCGCTCGAGAACGAGGTCCGGGAGTGGGCCGAACAGCAGCAACACGCGGATGTTCCCACTGCTGCTCCGGCCGCTCCGGCTGCCGAGCAGGGCGCTCAGGTGATCGACTTCGCGGCGGCCAAACAACGCCGCCGGCGGCGCTTCACGCTCGGCGCCGGACTCGTCGGGGTCGCTGCAGCAGCCGCTGCCGTGGTGTTCACTGCGATGCCGAGCAGCACCGAGGTCGGGACGCAGCAAGCACAACCACCGTCGTCCTCGGCTCCCGGCGAGAAACCGCCGCTGGCACTGCAGGGCGACCAGGTCCACCTCAACGGTCAGCAGTTCGCCGAGGTGTTCGCCAGCCGCCAGTACCAAGGCGCGCTGAACGACCCGCAGCAACTGATCGGCTGCTTGCAGGCGAACGGTGTGACCAGCGGAAAACCGCTCGGGGCGCGGGAGATCACGCTCGACGGCAAGCCCGCCCAGCTGCTGGTCCTGCCAGGCGGCGAAACGGGCAAGTTCCGGCTTTTAGCGGTCGCCCCGGACTGCGGTCCGGACAACCCGGCCAAGATCTCCGACAGCACTTTCGGCGGCTGATCGCGGGAGCGAAGTCGTAGATCGGCGCGCGGTGAAGAGGACTACAGTTTCAATTGGAACTGTAGTCCTCTTCACCGCGCGCGTGTGCCCTGGGGCACGGCGTCCCTTGATCGGGAACAGAGCCGAATAGGATCGCGTTGAGCCGGATACGGTCGCGCGCCGAGCGCGGCGAGAACGCTACGACGGAAGGGGCGCGGTGACTGGCGACGTCCGCAACGTGATCATCGTGGGCTCCGGCCCGGCCGGGTACACCGCAGCGGTGTACGCAGCGAGGGCGGAGCTCGAACCACTGGTCTTCGAGGGAACCCAGTTCGGTGGTGCGCTGATGACCACCACCGAAGTGGAGAACTTCCCGGGCTTCAAGGAAGGGATCATGGGTCCCGACCTGATGGAGCAGATGCGTTCCCAGGCCGAGCGCTTCGGCGCCGAGCTGCGCGCCGAGGACGTCGAGCGTCTCGACCTGACCGGTGATGTGAAGACGGTGCTGGCCAACGGCGTGGAGTACCGCGCCAAGGCGGTCATCCTGGCGATGGGCGCCGCTGCTCGCTACCTGGGCGTTCCGGGTGAGGAGCGACTGCTCGGCCACGGCGTGTCGGCCTGCGCGACCTGCGACGGGTTCTTCTTCCGCGACCAGGACATCGCCGTGATCGGCGGTGGCGACTCCGCGATGGAGGAAGCCACGTTCCTGACCCGCTTCGCGCGGTCGGTGACGATCATCCACCGCCGCGACGAGTTCCGCTCCTCGCGGATCATGCTGGAGCGCGCCCGCTCCAACGACAAGATCAAGTGGCTGACCAGCAAGGCGGTCACCGAGGTCGTCGGCGACGGCAGCGTCAGCGGGCTCAAGCTGCGCGACACGGTCACCGGTGAGACCTCCGACCTGGACGTGACCGGCATGTTCGTCGCCATCGGCCACGACCCGCGCAGCCAGCTGGTGCGCGACCAGGTCTCCGTCGACGACGAGGGCTACGTGCAGGTCCAGCAGCCCAGCACGCACACCGGCATCCCCGGCGTGTTCGCCGCGGGCGACCTGGTGGACCACACCTACCGGCAGGCCGTCACCGCCGCCGGATCGGGCTGCGCCGCGGCGATCGACGCCGAGCGCTGGCTCGCCGAACACGACACGCCGACCGCTGAGGTCGCCACCGAGCTCGTCGGCGGCGGCTACGGCTCGGCCCACTGACCCACCAGACCGACCTCCGAGGGAGATGACATGGCCGACAACACCGTGACCGTCGACGCCGACAGCTTCAAGAGCACCGTCCTGGACAGCGACAAGCCCGTCCTGGTGGACTTCTGGGCCACCTGGTGCGGCCCGTGCAAGATGGTCGCCCCGGTCCTCGAGGAGATCGCCTCCGAGAACAGCGACAAGCTCACCGTCGCCAAGCTCGACATCGACAAGAACCCCAGCGTGGCGCGCGACTACCAGGTGATGTCCGTCCCGACGCTGATCGTGTTCCAGAACGGCCAGCCGGTCAAGCAGATCGTCGGCGCCAAGCCGAATGCCGCGCTGGTGTCCGACCTGTCCGACTACCTGTGAATTCGGACTCCATCTGACGCAACCGAATAACGCGGTCCCGCCGTCCAGTCGATATGACCTTTAGGACGGCGGGACCGTGTTTTTGCGCACCAGGAGAGATCGCGCACCCACGGTCCGTTGTCGCACGTCCGCCAGGTGGCACTGGGCCGCAGCGCCGAGTCCGGGCACACAAGGCACAATTACTCGACGGGTTCGTCAAACACGACCCGTCACGCGAACGGGACATCGGGGCGTACCCGACCATCCTCCGCGCCGGTCCGACCGGCGCCTGAATCGAGCGAGGAGTGCATGCAGCTGCTCCACCGCGGTGACGTCGGTCCGGCCGTTGCCGAGATCAGGAACACCCTTGCAGCGCTGGGTCTGCTGGCGGCCAACGGTCGGACGGATCCGGCGCTGTTCGACGACGCGGTGGAACAGGCGGTCCGGGTCTTCCAGCAACAACGCGGCCTGATCACCGACGGCGTCGTGGGCCCGGCGACCTACCGCGCGCTCACCGAGGCCCGCTGGCGGCTCGGCGACCGGTCGCTGGCCTTCCTGGTGTCCAAGCCGATCAGCGGCGACGACGTGTTCGCGCTGCAGGAGCGGCTGCTGGAGCTGGGCTTCGACGCAGGCCGCCCGGACGGCATCTTCGGCCGCGAGACCGAGCAGGCGCTGCGCAGCTTCCAGCGCGAGTACGGCCTGACCCCGGACGGCATCTGCGGCCCGGGCACGCTGCGGGCGCTGCGCCAGCTGGCTCCGAAGGTTCGCGGCGGTCGGCCGGTGTATCTGCGCGAGCAGGAGAAGGTCCGGCGAGCCGGGCCGCGGCTGCGCGGCAAGCGCATCGTGATCGACCCGGGCCACGGCGGCACCGACCGCGGCTCCTGCATCGGCGACGTGTGCGAGGCCGACCTGACCTGGGACCTGGCCCGCCGGCTGGAGGGCCGGATGGTGGCCACCGGCATGGAAGCGCTGATCACCCGCGGGCCCAACTCCTGCCCGCCGGACGCCGATCGTGCCCTGTTCGCCAACGAGGCCGGGGCGGACATGTTCCTGTCCCTGCACATCGACTCCAACCCCTCGCCGCTGGCCGAAGGCGTGGCGAGCTTCCACTTCGGCACCGGCAACGGCACGACGTCGACCGTTGGGGAGGCCCTGGCGGGCTTCCTGCAGCGTGAGATCGTCGCCCGCACGGGCCTGCAGGACTGCCACACCCAGGCCAAGACCTGGGAAGTCCTGCGGCTGACCCGGATGCCCGCGGTGCGGATGGAGCTGGGCTACCTGACCAACGCCCGCGACCGTTCCCGCCTGCTCGACCCGGCGTTCCGCGACGTGATCGCGGAGGGCCTGCTGGTCGCGGTGAAGCGCCTGTACCTGCTGGGCAAGGACGACCAGCCGACCGGCACCTTCACCTTCGACGACCTGCTCCGCCACGAGCTCGCCCGAGCCGAAGGCGCCTGACATCCGCTGGTGACGCAAATTCGATGGAAATTGGACGTCCAATTTCCATCGAATTTGCGTCCAATGAGAGCTAAGTTCCGCATGGCGGAAATTAGTGTCGAGGTTGGGGTGGATTTGTCGACTTGGCGACCTGTCGACTTGGTGACCTGTCGACTCAGGCGCCGCCGATGACCGGTTCAGCCGTCTTGATGGTGACCGAGCTGAGGAGGCGTTCGAGGGCTGCTTCGACGTCTTCCTTCCAGGAGATCGCCGTGCGCAGCTCCAGCCGCATCCGGGGCCACTTGGGGTGCTGGCGGACCGTCTTGAACCCGACCTGCTGCAGGAACCCGGCGGGGATCACGCAGCTATCAGCGGCTTCCTGAAGGTCACCGAAGGCCTCGATGGCCTTGACCCCGCGTCGGGTCAGATCTTTCGCAACGTTCTGCACCAAGACCCGGCCGAGGCCGCTGTGCTCGAACTCCGGCAGCACGCGCAGCGCGGTCATCAGCACGGCGTCCGCGCTGACCGGCGCGGTCGGGAACGCCGCAGCACGCGGCACCGCGGCCGGCGGGGCGTACATCGCATAACCGGCCGGAACGCCGTCGACGTAGATGATCCGTCCGCAGGAGCCCCACTCCAGCAGCACGCTGGAAACCCAGGCCTCCTTCTCCAGTTCGGTCTCGCCGAACTCCTCCGCCTGCTCCCGGATGTGCGGCGCGAGCTCCCAGAAGACGCACCGACGACACCGCTTGGGCAGGTGGTCGAGGTTGTCCAGCGTGACGCCGACGACGCGTCGCGACACCTGACCTCCTGGAAAGACCCGCACGAACCCGCACCACAGGCGGGAATGTCGCCAGGATAAGCGCCCGCGCCCTGACACCGGAAGCTCCGCCGAGCACCGACATCGACTCGATGGGGTGAGATAAGTTACCGACGGGTCAGTTTGACTCATCTCTTCTTTGAAGCGGCGTAGCCGCTTAGCCCACGTACGCAACCGGCACCGCCGCGGGTTCTCAGACGTCGCCTGGCGAGGACAGCCCGTTCGCCGTGTATTGGACATACATAAAAACGGGATCCCGCAGCC
>NZ_JBSFBZ010000084.1:0-24178 GCF_053593195.1 Saccharopolyspora sp. NPDC002376 | reverse complement strand
ACTGCCCTTGATCGGGTAGAGCTTCCCGGACGGTCCAGGCTGCTGGAGACCGCAGTGCAGCGTCCGGTCGCCGTCGGCCCAGCCCTCCTCGCTCGCAGCAGTGTTGGAACACTGTTACGCACTCACGACCCCCGGAGCGGGAAGGGGCGCGGGTCGAGCCGTATGCTGAAAACTCGTGGTCACAGTGGATGAACAGCAGCGCTCCGAGCTCGCCCGCCTGATTGAGGAAATCGCCGTCGTGCACGGCAAGGTGACGTTGGCTTCGGGCAAGGAAGCCGACTACTACGTCGACCTCCGGCGCGCGACGCTGCACCACCAGGCGGCGCCGCTGATCGGTCGGCTGCTGCGCCAGCTCACCGCCGATTGGGACTACGTCGCCGTCGGCGGCCTGACCCTCGGCGCCGACCCGGTCGCGACCGCCATGATGCACGCCGAAGGCGCCCCGCTGGACTCCTTCGTGGTCCGCAAGAACACCAAGGCGCACGGCATGCAGCGGCTCATCGAGGGCCCGGATGTCGTCGGCCGCCGGGTGCTGGCCGTCGAGGACACCTCCACCACCGGTGGCAGCGTGCTGACCGCCGTCGAGGCGCTGCGCGAGGTCGGTGCCGAGATCGTCGGCGTGGCCACCGTCGTGGACCGCGACACCGGCGCGCGGGAGAAGATCGAGGCGGCCGGGCTGCCGTACCGATCGCTGCTGGGGCTGTCCGACCTCGGGTTGGCGTGAGCGGCCCTGCGCCAACCAAAGTCCCGCTCGGTGCCAACCCGAGTCCTGCTCAACCGCACCTCAGGGGACCGTGACGCAACCCGGCCACAAGAAGCCGCGAAACGCAAGGTCCCTCCCGAACGCGACCACCACTGTGAATCGCGGAGAGGCGGAACTGTGCCAACCCCAGTACTGCTCAACCGCACCTCAGGAGACCGTGACGCAACCCAGCCACAAGAAACCGCGAAACGAAAGATCGCTCCCGAACACAACTACCACTGTGAATCGCGGAGAGGCGGAACTGTGAGCGAGGACATCGGCCCCACCGAGTGGGGCAGCACGGTCGGCGTCGGCCCCTGGGAGGGCCCCTGGCCGACCGATGAGCGCTTCGACCCGGAGCTGCTGGAACACGGCGACCGCCGCAACGTGGTCGACCACTACCGCTACTGGCGGCGCGAAGCGATCGTGGCCGATCTGGACCTGCGGCGGCACGACTTCCACGTGGCCATCGAAAACTTCCAGCACGACCACAACATCGGCACCGTGGTGCGCACCGCCAACGCCTTCGCGGCGAAGGCGGTGCACATCGTGGGCCGCCGGCGGTGGAACCGGCGCGGCGCGATGGTCACCGACCGCTACCAGCACATCCACCACCACCCGGAGCTGGACTCGCTGCGCGCCTACGCGGCCGAGCACGACCTCGCGGTGGTGGGCGTGGACAACACTGCCGGAGCGGTGCCGATCGAACGCACGACGCTGCCGCGCCGCTGCGTGCTGCTGTTCGGGCAGGAAGGCCCCGGCCTGCGCGAGGACTCCCGCCGCGACGCCGACCTGGTGGTCTCCATCGCGCAGTACGGCTCGACGCGTTCGATCAACGCAGGCGTCGCGGCCGGCGTCGTGATGCACACCTGGATCCAGCAGCACGCCGATCCAGCCGCCGCTTGGTGATCAGCTGCGAGGGGCCAGCCATTCCTGGAGTTCGATCAGGTTTCCGGCGGGGTCCTTCAGATGCGCGACCCGTATCCGGTCGGTCATCGGGGCAGGGCCGCTGATCAACTCCGCGCCGTCCATCGGCGTGCGTCCTGGGAAGTCGATAGGACACCGGAATGCTGCCACGGGCCCCGGAGGTGCAGAAGCGCTTTTCGCCGATCCCGGAAAAGCAGAAACGCGCGAACTCCGGGTTTCGGAGCTCGCGCGTTCCTCGTGGGGTCAGTTCGCCTCGCGGGCCTTCTCGCGGCGGCCCTTCACGTACTCGATGACGATCGGGATGATCGAGATCAGCACGATCAGGATCGCCATCGCCTCGAGGTTGTCGCGGATCCACGAGATGTTGCCGAGGAAGAAGCCCAGCAGCGTCATGCTCACGATCCAGGCGATGCCGCCGATCGCGGAGTAGCCGAAGAACTTCTTCTGGTCCATCTGCGCGATGCCTGCGACCGCGGTGATGAAGGTGCGCACGATCGGCACGAACCGGGCCAGGATGATCGCTCGGGCGCCGTAGCGATCGAAGAACTCGTGGGTCTTGTCCACGTGCTCGCGCTTGAACAGCTTCGAGTCGGGCTTGTTGAACATCGCTGGACCGACCTTGCGGCCGATCCAGTAACCGGTCACGTTGCCCACGAAGGCGCACACCGCCAGCAGGACGCAGACCAGCCAGATCGGGGTGTTGATCACACCGGCCGCGACGAACAGGCCGGTGACGAAGAGCAGGGAGTCGCCCGGCAGGAAGAAGCCGACGAGCAGGCCGCATTCGGCGAAGATGATCAGGCACACGCCGATCAGGGCGAATGGGCCGAGGGACTGGACGATGTGCTCGGGGTTCAGCCAGTCCGGCAGCAGGGCCAGCGCGGTTGTGTTCGCGGCGGCGTTGACAATCGCGGGCAGTTCGGTCGTCACGGTCGCCAACGGTACCGCGACCCCGTGAGGGCCAGTGCGCGGGAGAGTGACCCGCCGTGACGAGGCACGCCTGGCATCACCCGATCGGTGAGAATATGCACTCTTCGTCGGAGAACGATCAGGACGAAACGCCCGAAATGCTGAGTTGGCCAGGGGTTTGGGGCCAGGTCACCAGAACGGGTTGATGACGGTCATGACCCCGGCCAGCGCGCCGGTCGCCAGGCCCAGGATCACCGCGAACACCAGCACGCCGACCACCGGCAGGCGCTTGCGTGCGGGCGGCGGCGCCGGCTGCGGAGGCGGCGGGGTCATGCCGGGACTGCCCCCGGCTTGGGCGCGCAGCGCCGCGGACAACAGGTGCTCGGGATCAGGCGACGTCACGCCCCGAGCCTAACCAGTCCCCCACCTGCTGTCCGGACCTGCGCGACGCCCGCAAGTTCAATGGAAATTGGACATCCAATTTCCATTGAACTTGCGGGCAGTTGTCCACAGGCGCCGACGTGTCCGGCACCGACACGCTGAGGAACCACAGTTTCAATTGAAACTGTAAACCCCCGGAACCGGGCCGAGTCGAGCCCAGCAGGGCCCGTCGAGCCCTGTGGGGTCCCGATCCGAACCCCACAGGGGCCCAGCCGATCCCTGTGGGTCAGCGGGGGTCGACGGTCCAGGTGCCGTTCTTGAGGACTCCGGTGAGGTGGAGGTCCGGGTTCAGGACGACCAGGTCGGCCGCCAGACCAGGGCGGATCGCTCCGATCTGGTCGTCGAGGCCGAGGAGTTGTGCGGGCTTGGTCGATGCCGCCGCCACCGCTGCCGGGACGCTCTGACCGCCGGACTCGACGAGGTTGCGGAACGCCACGTCCATGGTCAGCGTGCTGCCCGCCAGCGAACCGTCCGCCAGCCGCGCCTCGCCGTCGGTCACCGTCACCGGGACCTTGCCCAGCTCGTAGGTGCCGTCGCCGGCGTCGGTGGCGCTGATCGCGTCGGTGACCAGCACCGTTCGGCCGGTGCCCGCGTGCGAGGCGGCGAGCTGCACGATCGCCGGGTGCAGGTGCACCAGGTCGCAGATCAGCTCGACGGTGACCCGCTCGTCCTCCAGCAGGACCCCGATCGGGCCGGGCTCGCGGTGGTGCAGCGGGCGCATCGCGTTGAACAGGTGCGTCGCCACCGTCGCCCCGGCCTCCACCGCGGGGACGACCTGCGACAGCACCGCGTCGGTGTGCCCGACCGCGGCGATCACCCCGTGGTCGACCAGCTGGCGGACGGCCTCGACGCCGTTCGGCAGCTCCGGCGCCAGGGTGACCATCCGGACCGTCCCGCGCCCCGCGTCGAGCACCTGCTGCACGGCGGAGGCCTCCGGGGCCCGGAGGATCGCCGGGTCGTGCGCGCCGCAGCGCGCCGAGGACAGGAACGGGCCCTCCAGGTGGATGCCCGCCAGCTCGCCGTCCACCACCAGGTCGCTGAGCGCGCTGATCTGCTTGGTCAGGTCCGGCAGCGGCGCCGACACCAGGCTTGCCATCATCGTGGTGGTGCCGTGCCTGCGGTGCGCGGCGATCGCGGCCCGCGCCTGGTCGACCTCAATGCTGGTGAACGAGCCGCCGCCACCGCCGTGGCAGTGGATGTCCACGAAACCGGGCACCAGCCACTGCCCGCGCAGATCCACGACCTGCCCCTCGGGCGTCGGACCGGTGCCGACCGCGGCGATCTTCCCGCCGGACACCCGGACCCAGCCCCGGTCCAGCACTCCGTCCGGGGTGACGACCTGCCCGCTGGCGAGGATCAGCTCGGGAGCGTTCACTTTGTTCTCAACCCTTCCGTCGCCAGCAGGGCCGCCCCGAGGCAGCCCGCGGTGTCGCCGAGTTCGGCCAGTTCCAGGTGCGGGCGGCGGTGGTAGGCCGCCAGCATCGCGTCGAGCCGCTCCCGCAGCGGCTCGGTGAGCAGGTCCCCGGCCTGCGCGAACCCGCCGCCGAGCACGATGCATTCGGGCGCGGCGACCGTCACCAGCACCAGCAGGCCCTTGGCGAGCGCGTCGACCGCTTCCGCCCACACAGCTTGCGCGTCCGGGTCGCCCGCGCGCACGGCCGAAGCCACTTCGGCGCTGGTGCGCTCCACGCCGGTGCGCGCCAGGTAGCGGCGGGCCACGGCCGCCGAGGAGGCCAGCGCCTCGACGCAGCCGGTGCGCCCGCAGCCGCAAGGTTCGCCATGGCCGATGTCGACGTGCCCGATCTCGCCCGCGAACCCGCCGCCGGCGTAGAGCTGCCCGTCGAACAGCAGCGCCGCGGCGATGCCGGTGCCGATCGGCAGCACCGCCACGTCGCGCATGCCGCGAGCGGCGCCCAGGCGCGCCTCGGCGAGCCCGCCCGCGCGCACGTCGTGGCCCAAGCTGACCGGCAGGTCGATGCGCTCGGCGAGCATGTCGCGCAACGGGGCGTCGCTCCAGCCGAGGTTCGCCGAGTACACGCCGATGCCGCGGGCCTCGTCGACCGCGCCCGGCACCACCACGCCGACCGCGTCGACCTGCGCATCCACGCGCAGCTCGGCCACCAGTTCAGCCACGGCGGTCACCACCAGTTGGGCGGTGTCCTCGCCACGAGGGGTTGGACGGCGCAGCCAGCGCAGCGGTTCGGCTCGGTCGGGGCCGACGGCGACCAGCGCGGCCTTCATCTCGGTTCCGCCGACGTCGACGGCGATGGCTTGTGCGGTCACCCGACGATCCTCCGCCACCGAACACCTATTGGTCTACACCAAACAGGTGTGTTGTTCGTTGGAGGTTTTCGCGGACTTCCCGGGCTCAACCGCCGATCAGCTTCTGCAGGGCGTCCAGCGCGCGGCTCGCGGTGGACTTCACGGTGCCCCTCGAAACCCCGGTGGCCTCGGCGATCTCAGCCTCGGACAGGTTGCCGTAGTAGCGCAGCACCAGGACCTCCCGCTGCCTCCGCGGCAGTTTGCCGAGCGAGGCCACCACCGCCTGGTGCTCGGCGGTCAGCATCGCCAGCGACTCCGCGGAACGGGCGTCGGCCTGGTGCGGCGGCTGGTACTCGCGGGCCGTCTTGCGGCGGCGCAGCACCGAACGGCTGCCGTTGACCACCGCGGTCCGCAAGTAGCCGATCGCCGCCCTGGCATCGCGCAGCCCCGACCAGTTGCGGTACAGCCCGGTGAACGCCTCCTGCACGACGTCCTCGGCCGTCGCCGGATCGTCGACTAGCAGGATGGCCAACCGCACCATCCGCATGCGTTGCTGTTTGTAGAGGTCTTCCAGGGTCAACGGGGGGCCGGAGACGTCGATCGCCGCGCTGTCCAGAGTGCGCAGGTGACCGAGGGTCTGCTCGACGCTCCGTTCGGCTCCGCGTGAATCACCGGCCATGATCGAACAAGTTACCGGTTGTCCCCCGGTCGGTGTGCTGCGGCCGGGTAGCGTCCGCATCGATCGCGTTCGGAAACAGGAGGTTTCGGATATGGCGAAGTTCGTGGTCGGTCTCGTCTACGGCGAGGACGAGGAGCACCGCCTGCAGGTCCGCCCGGCGCACCGCGAGTACAGCCGCGGCCTGGCCGAGCGCGGAGTGCTGCTCGCCGGAGGTCCTTTCGCCGACGGCAAGGGCGCGCAGCTCGTCTACGAGGCGGCCGACGTCGACGAGCTGCAGGCTATCCTCGACGCTGACCCGTACACCGAGGCCGGGGTGATCGCCAAGACCACCATCCGGGAGTGGGACGTGGTCGTCGGCGCTTGGCTGTAGTGCGGCGAAACCCCAGCGTGTGAGGATGTACACAGGATTCGTACCGTTCTGAATCCTGTCACCGACTTTCCAAAACGCCCTCGACTCGGGCACTGTGACGCCGAAAGTGTGGCTCCGAGCCGACAGGGTCCGCCGCCAGCGGGCCGCGGCTCGTAAGATGCTGCGCAACTCCCCGTCACCAAGACCAAACTCCATGCGAGGAGGAAGACCGATGCCCATCGCGACCCCCGAGGTCTACGCGGAGATGCTGGACCGGGCGAAGACAGGTGAATTCGCCTACCCGGCCATCAACGTGACCTCGTCGGAGACGCTCAACGCGGCGCTGCGCGGGTTCGCGGAGGCCGAGAGCGACGGCATCATCCAGGTCTCGACCGGTGGCGCCGAGTTCGCTTCCGGCACCAAGGTCAAGGACATGGTCACCGGTGCCACCGCGCTGGCCGAGTACGCGCACGTCGTCGCGGCGAAGTACCCGGTGAACATCGCGCTGCACACCGACCACTGCCCGAAGGACAAGCTGGACGGCTTCGTCCGCCCGCTGATCCAGATCAGCCAGGAGCGCGTCGACCGCGGCGAGAACCCGCTGTTCCAGTCGCACATGTGGGACGGCTCGGCGATCGACCTCGACGAGAACCTGGAGATCGCCAAGGAGCTGCTGGCCGCCTCGGTCAAGGCCAAGATCATCCTGGAGCTCGAGGTCGGCGTCGTCGGCGGCGAGGAGGACGGCGTCGCCAACGACATCAACGAGAAGCTCTACACCGCGCCCGGCGACTACGAGAAGACCGTGGACGCCCTCGGCAGCGGCGAGAACGGCCGCTACCTGCTGGCCGCGACCTTCGGCAACGTGCACGGCGTCTACAAGCCGGGCAACGTCAAGCTGCGTCCGGAGATCCTTAAGCAGGGTCAGGAGGTGGCCTCGCAGAAGCTGGGTCTGGCGGCCGGTTCCAAGCCGTTCGACCTGGTCTTCCACGGCGGCTCGGGCTCGCTGCTGGAGGAGATCCACGAGGCGGTCTCCTACGGCGTGGTGAAGATGAACATCGACACCGACACCCAGTACGCCTTCACCCGTCCGATCGCGGACCACATGTTCAAGAACTACGACGGCGTGCTGAAGATCGACGGCGAGGTCGGCAACAAGAAGACCTACGACCCGCGCAGCTACCTCAAGGTGGCGGAGCAGGCCATGGCGGCCCGCGTCGCCCACGCCTGCGAAAACCTCAAGTCCGCAGGCCGCATGCTCGCAGGCTGACCCAGGTCACCCTAGGTGGTGGTCAATTTCTCGCGAAATTGACCACCCCGGCCAGCCCCTCGCCCGACCGCCACCCCCAAGGTGGCGCTTCGCGCCGCGGTCATTGGACCTGTACGACGGCCCGTTCGCCTGGTGGCGGACGGGCCGTCGTCATACCTGACAGGATTGGGGCCATGACGAGGAACTTGTTGGAACCGCCGGAGACCTTGCTGCCGGAGAACTCGGCCGCGCACGCCGAACTCAGCGCCGGCACCGACCCGACCGTGGTCGCCGCGCACCACCCGAGCTTCAGCGCCGCTTGGGCCGCGCTCGCCGAGGGCGCGCTGGAATCCGGGCAGAACATCGCTGCTTACGCCTACGCGCGCACCGGGTACCACCGTGGACTGGACGCGCTGCGGAAGGCGGGCTGGAAGGGCTTCGGGCCGGTGCCGTGGCGGCACGAGCCGAACCAGGGCGTGCTGCGGTCCGTCGGGGCGTTGGCGAAGGCGGCCCAGTCGATCGGCGAGGACGAGGAGTTCGACCGCTGCCGCAAGCTGCTCGAGGACAGCGACCCGGCCTCCCTCGACGCCCTCGGCCTGGCCTGATTCAGCCCGAAGCGTGACGTCGTGCCGCAATTTCCATTGAAATCGAACGTCCGATTTCATTGAGGTTTTTCCAGGCTCGTTTTGCGTGGCGGTGCGGGTGGCGGAACCTCAGACGCCGCCTGGCTGCGGGATCCCGTTTTTATGTATGGCCAATACACGGCAAACGGGCTGTCCTCGCCAGGCGGCCTCTGAGAACCCGCGGCGGTGCAAGTTGCGGGGGTGGGCTATGCGCCTGCGGCGCATGCGACCTTCGTCGCGCGGTGTCTGTCGTGCTTCGCGGTCACCAGCCGGACAGGATGAAAAAGGATCAATGGAAATTGCGGATCGCGGGTGAGGATCACTGCCGTTAGCGCTCGGATCGCGGGGCGATCTGACACACAATGTCCAGTGTGCATCGACTGCGCGAAGAACTGATCCGCCGACTGCGCCGCCTGCTGCGCACCAGCGTGCCCATCGTGCAGTGCGCCGTCGCCGCCGGGCTCGCTTGGTTCCTGGCCACGAACGTGTTCGGGCACGCCACCCCGTTCTTCGCGCCGGTCGCGGCGATCATCTCGCTCGGCGTCTCGCTGGGTCAGCGGATGCGGCGCGCGCTGGAGCTGGTCGTCGGCGTGTGCATCGGGATCGGCGTCGGCGACGTGCTGATCTCGTTCATCGGCACCGGCACGTGGCAGATCGCGCTCGTCGTCGCGCTGGCCATGAGCACCGCCGTGCTGCTGGACAGCGGTGTGGTGATCGTGCTGCAGGCGGCGTCGTCATCGGTGCTGGTGGCGACGCTGCTGCCGCCTGCGACCGCGGGCGGTCTGACCCGCATGGTCGACGCGGCGATCGGCGGCCTGGTCGGGTTCGTGGTCGCGTCGTTGCTGCCCGCCAACCCCCTCGCGGTGGCCCACCGCAACGGACGGCTGGTGCTCGGCGCGCTGGCAGACGCGTTGCGCGGTGTCGGCTGGGCGGTGGCGCGGCAGGACCCCGATGTGGCCAGCGACGTGCTCGCGAAGGCCCGCAAGAGCCAGAAGCACGTCGAGGAGTTCCGCACTGCGCTGGAGGCCGGTCAGGAAATCGCCAAGTTCGCGCCGATCCGGTGGCGGCGGCGCGGCGACCTCGAGCGCTACGACACCGCGGCCACGCCCATAGACCGAGCGCTGCGCAACACCCGTGTGCTCGCGCGGCGAGCGCTGGCCGCGTTGCGCGACGGCGAGCCCGTGCCGCGCCCGCTTCCGGGCTTGCTGGAGGAATTGGCGGGCGCAGTCGTGCTGCTGCGAGACGAGTTGGCCAACGGCGTCGATCCGCTGCAGACCCGCGAAGCGGCGCGTTCGGTGGCGAAGAAGTCCACAGTGGAACTGCTGGGGGAGGGCGACTTCTCGATGCAGGTGGTCGTCATGCAGGTCCGCTCGATCGCGGTCGACCTGCTGCAGGCGACCGGGCTCAGCCGCACCGAAGCCATCGCCGCCCTACCGCCCCTGTACCCAGACGGCGAGTGATCAGGGCCGGTTCAGGACCGCGGCCAGGGCGTTGTGCAAAGCCTCGTGGTCGCGCGGGTCGTGCAGCTGGCAGTCCGCCGCGGAGAGCCGGTACCACTCGTCGGCCCCGGCGTAGCGGATCCACACCTCGACCGCGCCGTCAGCGCAGGTGGTGGCCAGCTCCAGATCCCCGGTGATGACACCGACCTCGTCGGTCATCACCCCGCCCGGCGGTGCGGCGATGGACGAGCGCAGTTCGGCTCCGGTGTCCTCGGGCATCGGCCCTCCTCGTCACGACCTCTTGGTGGTGTCGATGATCGCCTCGAGCGCCGCGAGGTGCGACTCGTAGGCGCGGCGTCCGACGGGCGTGATCTCCAGCCAGGTGCGCGGGCGGCCGTTGACGGAACCCTTGCGCACCGCGACGTACCCGGTCCGTTCCAGCTTGGTGATGTGCTTGGACAGGCAGGAGTCGCTGATCTCGACGGTGTCGCGCACGTGCCGGAACTCCGGTCCGTCGATCGCGACCAGCTCCGCAAGGATCGAGAGCCGGACCGGGGAGTTGATCAGGTAGTCCAGCCCGTGCCGGGGATGCTCGCCCCGCTTCACCCGGGCCGGCCTTCGGTCGCGCAGATCTCGATCTTGGTCATGACCGCAATCTCGCAACCGCGTTCCGCCCGTGTCAAGCGAAAGTGGGGCAGACGAACGGCGCCCGCCGACGAGCGGACACCGTTCGCAGCGACGGATCAGCAGCCGTCGAGGACCTTCTGCAGGGCCGACTTCTCCGCGTCGGTGACGGTCAGCTCGTACTTCTTCTTGGTGCCGACCCACATCGAGGCGTACTTGCAGTGGTAGTCGGCCAGCGGCGGCATCCACTTGTCCGGCGTCTGGTCGCCCTTGGCCTGGTTGACGTTGTCGGTGACCGCGATCAGCTGCGGGCCGTCCAGGTCGTTGGCGAAGGCCTGGCGCTGGTCCTGCGTCCACTGCGCCGCGCCGGAGCGCCACGCGGCGGCCAGCGGCACGATGTGGTCGATGTCCAAATCGGACGGTTGAGTCCAGGTCGCGCCGTCGTACGGGCTGTACCAGGAGCCGGAGGTCGGGTAGCAGTCCGAGCCGACCTGCACGTCCTCGCCGTCCCGCTTGAGCACCGATTCGCGGGTGTTGCAGTTGTCCGGGCCGTTGATCCAGTGCGGGAACTTGTCCCGGCTGTAGCCGTCCATCGAGCCCTCCGGCGCGACCTTGAGCTCACCGAGCTCGGCCTTGGCCGTCGCCGGGTCCGGGATCCCCGGCGGTTCGGCGCTGGCCGGTGCGGCCAGGCCGAGGCCCAGGGCTGCCGCGAGCGGCAGGGCGGTCAGGGTCGCGCGCAACGATCGGTGGCCTGTCATGGCTTCCTCCGCGTGGGCGTCTCGCCGTTGTCGGTGTTCGACCATTGCCCACGCAGGTGGACGGATCAATGCCAGTGCGTGGCCAACTGGTGACTTGGCGTGAAATCGCCACCGATCGTGGCATCTTCTGGTGAATTTCGCACCGACCACACCGATCGCCTGGCACGACAGGGTGATTCACGGTTCAGCGCGCGAAGCGGAGGTCCTCGGTGTGCCGGTACCAGACCCACTTCTCCGCCGGGCGCGGATGTTTCATGCCGTCGTGCACCACCGTCGCCGAGAGGAACGACGCTTGCACCGCGCGACCCCGGGTGACCTCGCTGCGGCGGCGGAACAGGCCGCGGCGAACCGTGGTGACCAGCAGTCCGTCCATCGCCGGGTCGAGCATCGCGTTCATCGGGTCCGGGGTGGACTCCGGCAGCGGGGTGGCCTCCGGATCGGGTGAAATCGTGATGCTCAGCGCATTTCCGTCGAGCACCCGGTTGTCATCGCAGTACACCTGGCCAGTGATCGGCTCGATGGTCCCGGCGCCGAGCAGCACGCCGCCCGAGTCGTCGCGGATCAGCGCCGACGGGCGGGGTTCGGCGGTCAGCGCGCGCTCGAAGTCGCCGGCCTGCAGTCCCCACAGCCGCGCCGCCGGGGAGTCGGCGACCGGCACGTAGCCCACCACCAGGTCGGACAGCCGGTTCTTGCGGAGCAGGCGCAGCACCACCGAGGCGAAATCGGCGTCGGTGCCGTGCACGACCAGGCGTTCCGTGGTCTCGGCGAGCAGCGGATCCAGGTCCTGGCGGGTCGGTGTGACCGGCAGGTCGAACCATCGCACTCCGTCACCGGACGGACGCGCTGCGCGGTCAACGTTTCCGCAGGACAATGCGGTGGTACTCACGTTTCGCTCCTGGTTTACCCTGATCGACCGGCATACCCCGTGGTGGGAACGGGCGAAGCGTGCGGTCACGCTGGCGACCACCCCGCCCAGTCCAGGTTGGAGTTTCACATGCCGGCGATCGTGCTGATCGGCGCCCAGTGGGGCGACGAGGGCAAGGGTAAGGCGACCGACCTGCTCGGCGAGCAGGCGCAGTGGGTCGTCCGCTACCAGGGCGGCAACAACGCGGGTCACACCGTTGTGCTGCCCGACGGGCAGGACTTCGCCCTGCACCTCATCCCGTCGGGGATCCTGACCCCCGGAGTGACCAATGTGATCGGCAACGGTGTCGTCGTCGACCCCGGCGTGCTGCTCGAAGAGCTGGCCGGGCTGGAGGAGCGCGGCGTGGACACCTCGCGGCTGCTGATCTCCGCCGACGCGCACCTGATCATGCCGTACCACGTGGCCATCGACCGGGTCACCGAGCGGTACCTCGGCAAGAAGCAGATCGGCACCACCGGTCGCGGCATCGGCCCCTGCTACCAGGACAAGATCGCCCGCGTCGGGGTCCGCGCGCAGGACCTGCTGGACGAGAAGATCCTGCGGCAGAAGGTCGAGGCCGCCCTCGACTTGAAGAACCAGATCCTGGTCAAGGTCTACAACCGCCGGGCGATGGACGTCGACGAGGTCGTGGACACCGTGCTGTCCCAGGGTGAGAAGTTCGCCCACCGGATCGCCGACACCAAGCTGCTGATCAACCAGGCGCTGGAGCGCGACGAGACGGTGCTGCTGGAGGGCTCGCAGGGCACCCTGCTCGACGTCGACCACGGCACCTACCCGTTCGTGACCTCGTCGAACCCGACCTCCGGCGGCGCTTGCGCCGGGTCCGGCATCGGGCCGACGAAGATCGGCGCCGTGATCGGTATCCTGAAGGCCTACACCACCCGTGTCGGCGCTGGTCCGTTCCCGACCGAGCTCACCGACGAGGCCGGTGAGAACCTGCGCAAGCAGGGCGGCGAGTTCGGCGTCACCACCGGTCGCTCGCGGCGCACCGGCTGGTTCGACGCGGTGATCGCGCGCTACGCGACCCGCACCAACGGCATCACCGACTACTTCCTGACCAAGCTGGACGTGCTGTCCGGGCTCGAGACCATCCCGGTCTGCGTGGCCTACGACGTCGACGGCGAGCGGGTCACCGAGATGCCGATGACGCAGACCGGCGTGCACCACGCGGTCCCGGTGTACGAGGAGATGCCGGGCTGGTGGGAGGACATCAGCGGCGCTCGGACCTTCGAGGACCTGCCCGCCAACGCCCAGGCCTACATCAAGCGCATCGAGGAGCTCTCGGGCTCCCGCGTCTCGGCCGTCGGCGTCGGCCCGGGCCGCGACCAGACGATCGTCCGCCACACGATGGCCTGACGATCAGCCGCTCTTTCGGCTGAAAAGGGGGATCCCGGACCACGGGATCCCCCCTTTCGCGTCTCCGAAGAAGTTGACCGCCTCAGCGGTTGCGCCAGGAGCTGTCCAGGGCTGCTTCTTGGAGGTCTAGTTCTCGGAGCACTCGGCGGAGAACTTCGTCGTCGAGATTGCCCGCGTCCCGTTCGTCGGCCATCGCTGAGCGCTGGACCTCGATGAGGTCGCGGCGCAGGTCGGAGAAGCCCCGGCTCGTGGTGTCCTCGCGCTCGTCCGGGGTTCGGCCGACCTGTTCGGCCGCGGCCATGCCCTGGTGCTCCACCAAGGCTTTCATTCGGATGATCATCCGGTCGTAGCGCTCCGGGTCGGTGTTCAGGTCCGCCGGGGTGAGCTGGTCCAGGTAGAGCAAGGCGGCGTTGGTCGCCGTCACCCGGGCTTCCGCCTCGGCGTGGTCGTCGCGGGCCGCCTCGTCCGGGTCGATGACGTCGAGCTTGCGGATCAGCCAGGGCAGCGTGGTGCCCTGCACCAGGATGGTGGCGACCGTGATCACCGACGCGATGAACTGGATCATGTCCCGTGCCGGGAACGGCTCGCCGGTGCTGGTGGTGAACGGGATCGCGCCCGCCGCGGCGAGGGTGACCACGCCGCGCATCCCCGCCCACGACAGCACCGCCGTGCGCCGCCACCGGCCGCCGGGCCGTTTACCGGGCGAGAGCAGGTGCGACAGGCCGGGCAGGTAGTTGGAGCTGAACATCCACAGCACCCGGAAGCCGATCGTCGCGGCGAAGATCACCATCGTGGCCAGCAGCAGCGAGCTGATGTCGCGCCCGGAGGCGATCAGCCCGTCGACCACGGTCTTCAACTGCAGCCCGATGTAGGCGAACACCAGGCTCTCGAGCAGCAGGTTGATCGAGGCCCAGACTGTGTGCTCCTGCAGGCGACCGGCGGCGCGGGCGCGCGGCTGGTTGTGGCCGACGTAGAGCCCGGCGGTGATCACCGCGAGCACGCCGGAGCCGTACAGCTCTTCAGCCGTGAGGTAGGCGAGGAACGGCACCAGCACGCCCAGGACCGTCGCCACCTGCACGTCCGGGATACGGGTCCGCGCGGCCTGCGCGAGCACGCCGAACACCAGCCCCAACCCGACGCCGAACACCACGGCCAGCACGAACACCAGCACGCCGTGCGCGAGCGTGGGAGTCGTGCCGACGACGGCGACGATCGCCATCCGGTAGATCGTCAGCGCGGCGGCGTCGTTGATCAGGCTCTCGCCGCCGAGGATCGTCATGACAGCGCGCGGCAGCTTCAGCTGGCGGCCGATCGAAGCGGCGGTCACCGCGTCCGGCGGGGCGATCACCGCGCCGAGCACGATCGCCGAGGCCAGCGGCAGCTCGGGGATCAGGACGAAGGCCAGCCAGCCGATCAGGAACGACGTGGCGATCACCTGCAGCACGCCGTGGTGCACGATCTTGCGGATCTGGGCCCGGAAGTTCGTGTAGGAGCTCTCCAGCGCCGCGGCGTAGAGCAGCGGTGGGAGCACGACGGTGAGCAGCAGCTCCGGGTTGATGTTCAGCTGGGTCGGCACTGGGATCAACGACACCAGCAGGCCGACCAGCACGAGCAGCAGCGGAGCTGCGATCTCGCGACTGCGGGCCAGGGCGGTGACGAGCAGCGCGCCGATCAGCACGAGGAGCAGTTGGACCACCCGGCGACACCTCCGTCCATCATGGACAGGTTAGGCAGTCGATCCCCCCGGCGGCTCGTCGTTCCGATCCTGATCACAGTGCCTACCCCGTCCAGGTGATGCGCGAGCCGTCGGGAACCACAGTTTCAATTGAAACTGTGATCCGTCGTGGGTGGGATTTGCAGTTTCAATTGAAACTGTGAATTCGCGGAACCGGAACGGCCTGCCCATCCGGGTGATGAGCAGGCCGTTGTGGAGTTCGGGTCAGCGACCGGCGAAGTCGTTGCGGGCCGTGACCGCGATGTCCGGGTGGTCGGAGAAGATCCCGTCGATGCCGGTGTTGAACAGCGCCTGGAGGAAGCCGAAGACGTCTCCGAAGGCCGTCGGGTTGTCGGAGGACTGGAAGTCCTTCGGCAGGAACTTGTTCTCCGCTCGCACGGTGTAGGGCACGACCTCGAGGCCGGCCGCGTGCGCGTCGGCCACCACCGACGTCGGCTCGCCCAGGTAGCCGCCGTCCTTGACCGGCAGGACGACCTTGGTGTCCGGCCCGATCACGTCGGCGTACTGGGCGATCTCCCGCAGCCCCTCCGGCTTGACCAGGTCCGCGTAGGTGCGCGGGTCACCGGACTCGACGAAGTCCTGCGGCTTGCCGCTGTTGCTGATCAGCTGCACCAGGTCGACCTTCAGCGACTTGTTCAGCTCCTTGAGGTTGCTCACCTCGAAGGACTGCACCGCGACCTTGGCGTCCGGCAGGTTCAGACCGTTGCGGGTCAGCGCCTCGACCACACCGGGCTCCACCGGCAGGCCGATCCCGGCGAAGTAGCTCGGGTGCTTGGTCTCCGGGGCGACGCCGATGTCCCGGTGCAGTTCGCGGGACAGCCGGGCGCGCAGGTCCAGGACCTCCTGGAACGTCGGCACCTCGTAGCGGCCGTCGTAGATGGTGTTGTTCGGCCGCACGTCCGGGATGCGCTCCTTGGCGCGCAGCGTCTTGAGCTCGGCCAGCGTGAAGTCCTCGGTGAACCAGCCGGTCAGCGACGTGCCGTCGATGACCTTGGTGGTCTTGCGGTCGGCGAACTCGGGGTGGTCGGCGACGTCGGTGGTGCCGCCGATCTCGTTCTCGTGCCGCGCGACCAGCACGCCGTCCTTGGTCGGCACCAGGTCCGGCTCGATGTAGTCCGCGCCCATCCGGGCGGCCAGCTCGTAGGAGGCCAGCGTGTGCTCCGGCCGGTAGCCGGAGGCGCCCCGGTGGCCGAACACCGACACCTGCTCGGTGTCGGCAGGTCGGTTCGGTGCGGCGATGGCCGGTGCCGAGATCAGCCCGAGCGCCGCTGCGCCCGCGACGGACAGCGCCGTCAGGCGTACCCGAATCGTCAATTTGCCCTCCCGTGTCCCGCAGCGTTGATCAACGCTGCACACTCGGGCAAAACACTGACCGCCGCAATCGACCATTCGAGCAAGCCGGTGCGACATCGGGTCGACCGCCAGGTGAACGCCGGGGTGGGCCGGTCGTAGGCGGGGGCCGCGCAGGCGTGGCCTGCCGCACGCTCTACGCTGCGGTTCGTGCGAATCCTCGTGATCGGTGGTGGCGGCCGGGAGCACGCGATCGCCCTGGCGCTGTCCCGCGATCCCTCAGTCACGGCGCTGGCCTGCGCGCCCGGCAACGCCGGTACCGCTGCGCTGGCCGAGAACTACGGCGTCGACGTCGCCAAGCCCGACGAGGTGGTCGAGCTGGCCACCAAGTGGCAGGCCGACCTGGTCGTCTTCGGTCCGGAAACCCCGCTGGTCGCGGGCGCGTCCGATGCGGTCCGCGCGGCGGGCATCGCCTGCTTCGGCCCGTCCAAGGCGGCGGCCCGCATCGAGGGCTCGAAGGCCTTCGCCAAGGACGTCATGGTCGCCGCCGGCGTGCCGACCGCGCACAGCGAGGTGGTGGACAACCCCGCCAAGCTGGACGCCGCGCTGGCCCACTTCGGGCCGACCTGGGTGGTCAAGGACGACGGTCTGGCCGCGGGCAAGGGCGTGCTGGTGACCAGCGACTTCGACGCGGCCCGGGCGCACGCGCTCAAGCTGCTCGACGGCGGTCACCCGGTGCTGCTGGAGTCGTTCCTGGCCGGACCCGAGGCCTCGCTGTTCTGCCTGGTCGACGGCACCACGGTCGTTCCGCTGCTGCCCGCGCAGGACTTCAAGCGCGTCGGCGACGGCGACGCGGGCCCGAACACCGGCGGCATGGGCGCCTACGCGCCGCTGCCGTGGGCGCCGGAGGGCCTGGTCGACGACGTCGTGCGTGACATCGTGCAGCCGACCGTGGACGAGCTCGCGCGCCGCGGCACCCCGTTCTCCGGGCTGCTCTACGCCGGTCTCGCGCTGACCTCCAGCGGTCCGCAGGTGATCGAGTTCAACTGCCGCTTCGGCGACCCGGAGACCCAGGCGGTGCTGTCTCTGCTGAACACGCCGCTGGCCGCGCTGTTCAACGCGGTGGCGACCGGCACGCTCGCCGAGCAGCCGCCGCTGGAGTGGGAGTCCGGTTCGGCGGTGACCATCGTGATCGCCGCGGAGGGCTACCCGGGTCGGCCTCGCGTGGACGACGTGATCCAGGGCAGCGACGCGCAGGGCGTGCTGCACTCCGGCACCCGGCGTCGCGAGGACGGTGCTGTGCTCTCGACCGGTGGCCGCGTGCTGTCCGTGGTCGCCACCGGTGAGGACCTGGCGGCGGCTCGCGAGGCGGCGTACCAGCGGGTCGACGGCGTGCACCTGCCCGGTTCGCACTACCGCACCGACATCGCGCTTCGCGCCGTGCAGGGCGAAATCGCCGTTCCGACCGTCTGATCGGGATATTCGGGACAAAACCGCCCGGTGGCGACGGGAAATCCCGCCACCGGGCGGTTTTTTCTGGTGTTCTGAACCCACAGGGGGAACCGGGCCCGCCGTCCCCGCCGTCGAATCGAGCGGGCTGAGCACGAGGAGGGGTCGTGGCGAAGGCGGGCTACAACTTGGCGGCGCTGGAGGACTGCCGCGCGGAGCTGGACGGCAAGGCCGGTCCGGTCGGCGCGGTCGGCGACGGCTTCGAGGGGCAGCACGTCGATGCTGCGATCTTCGGGAAGCTCGACGCGGCTGGTGATTTCACCAGTGCGATCACCGAGCTGGACACCACGGGCAAGCAGCAGTTCGACGCTGCCGAGCAGCTGCTGCGCAGTGCCAGCGGCGCGCTCGACGCGGTGCGCAGCACCATGGACGACATCGATCAGGCCAACGCCGACTCGTTCCGCTGATCTGGGGTTCTGATGGGGATTTCAGGAGAAGTGGCGAGCAAGCCCGGTGGTGGCCAGCTCGCCGAACAGCTGCGCAAGATCGAGGACAGCAAGCCGGACGACATCCGCGCGATCGGTGCTCGCTGGCGCGATGCGGCCTCGAAGGCCGATGATCACGGCAACGAGCTGGGCAAGACCGTGAACGGTCTCGACGGCGCGTGGGAGGGCGGTTCCGCGGACGCCTTCGTCGGCTACATGGGCAAGATCAACGGCGGCTTCGGCAAGGCTCATGAGGCGTTGCGGAGCTCGGCCGACGTGCTGGACCAAGCCGCCGAGGCGGTGCAGGCCGCGAAGGACGAGGTCAACGCGATCGGCGAGCGGGCGCTGGCCGACGCGCGGCGCGCCGAGAAGACCTACGAGCAGGAAGTAGCGGACGCCGAGGACGACGACGAGGCCAAGGACGAGGCGGCGAAGCGGCGCGACGACGCCATCACGAAGGCGATGCAGGAGCACGCCGGGGAAGCCGAGGGCAAGATCGCCGAGGCGAACTCGAAGCTCAGCGCCGCGCTGGGGAAGCTGCGCAGCGCTGCCGGCGGGCTCAACGACGTGTTCTCCTCGCTGCCGAAGGCCGGGGAGCAGCCGTTCACGCCCGGGCCGGGGCGGAAGGTCGACTGGGGCATGACGGAGCCCGCGGCGACCAACCAGCAGTCCACGACACCCGGCGGCGAGCAGCCCGGATCGCCTGGTGGGACTGGTGGTTCCGGTTCCGGCGGCACCGGTGGCTCTGGCGGCTCCGGAGGCTCCGGAGGCGGAGGTGGCGGCGAATCCGGTGGATCCGGCGGGGGTGGAGGCGGTGGCCTCGGGCCGAGCGGAGGTCCGCCCGCGGGTCCGCCGCCCGGGAACGTGCAGGAGTGGATCAAGGAAGCGATCAAGATCCTGCAGGCCAACGGCATCCCGGTCACCGAGGACAACATCGACGAGATCTGGACGATCATCCAGAAGGAGTCCGGCGGCAACCCGCACGCGATCAACGACTGGGACTCCAACGCGGCCAAGGGAACCCCGTCGAAGGGCCTGATGCAGTGCATCGACCCGACCTTCCAGTCCTACAAGCTGGCGGGCCACGACGACATCTGGAACCCGGTGGACAACATCATCGCGGGCGTCCGCTACACCTTCTCCCGCTACGGCGGTTTCGAAGGCCACCCCGGCCTGAAGTCGATGGCGCAGGGCGGCGGGTACCAGGGCTACTGACGCGGTTCACCGAAGCCGAACCCGAATGAAGGCTCGCCGATCTGGCAGGCTGGCGAGCATGGTGACGACGGACGCGCTCGCCGCAGCCCAACGCGCGAACATCCCTCCGTTCCAGGTGATGGAGGTGCTGACCGCCGCTGCGGCGCGGCAGCGCACCCACGGTGACGTCATCTCGCTGGCCGCAGGCCAGCCGTCGACCCCGGCGCCGGAAGCGGTCCGCGAAGCCGCCGCGGCGGCGCTCACCGCCGATCCGCTCGGCTACACCGAGCAGGTCGGCCTGCTCGCGCTGCGCGAAGCCATCGTCGAGCACTACGACCGGTCGTACGGGCTGCAGGTGCAGGCCGACGACGTCGTCGTGACCACCGGCGCGTCCGGGGCGTTCCTGCTCGCGTTCCTCGCTGCGTTCGACGCCGGGGACCGGGTTGCGCTGGCCCGGCCGGGATATCCGGCGTACCGGAACATCCTGTCCGCGCTGGGCTGCGAGGTCGTGGAGCTGCCGTGCGACGAGACGACCCGATTCCAGCCGACCGTCGCGATGCTGGAGGAGCTCGACGAGCCGGTGCGCGGGCTGATCGTGGCCAGTCCCGCGAACCCGACCGGCACCGTGCTCTCCGACGCTGAGCTGGCCGAACTCGCTTCTTGGTGCGATGCCAACGGCGTGCAGCTGATCAGCGACGAGATCTACCACGGGCTCAGCTACGGCGACCCGCTGCACTCGGCGTGGGAGACCTCCGGCGAGGCGGTCGTGGTGAACTCCTTCTCCAAGTACTGGTCGATGACCGGCTGGCGGCTGGGCTGGATGCTGGTGCCGCCGCGGTTGCGCCGCGCGGTCGACGCCCTGACCGGCAACTTCACCCTCTGCCCGCCCGCGCTGTCCCAGCATGCCGCGGTTGCGGCCTTCTCCGCTTCCGCCTACGACGAGGCCGCCGGGCATGTCGAGAGCTACCGGAAGAACCGGGAGCTGCTGCTGAACGGCCTCGCCTCGCTCGGCATCACGAAGGTGGCCCCTGCCGACGGCGCGTTCTACGCCTGGGCCGACATCGGCCACCTCACCGACGACACGTCCGCGTTCTGCCGTCGTCTGCTCGACGAGACCGGGGTGGCGGTGGTGCCGGGCGCGGACTTCGACCCGGAGCTGGGCAACCGCTACGTGCGCATGTCCTTCGCGGGCAGCGCGGACGACATCGCGGAAGCCGTCGAGCGCCTGAAGTCCTGGTTGGCGCGACCCTGAGTTTTCCCTGGTATCCGCGTCAGGTGGGGCTAATCGGGCGCGGCATCTGGCAGTCTTGGGGTGACGGGTTGCCGCGGTCGAGCTGAGGTGCTTGCGATGTTGTGGAAGGTGATCGGCGGACTGCTGGTCCTGTGGCTGGTGATCTCGGTCGCGGGAGTGGTCATCAAGGGCCTCTTCTGGCTCGCGGTGATCGGCGGTGTCCTCTTCGTCGCCACCGCCGCCCTCGGCTGGGCCCGGGACCGCAAGCAGATCAAGCAGTAACCACAGGTGAAGGGCACCGTTGCGAAGGTGCCCTTCACCTCGAGGTTCCGCCTCGTCAGGTGAGGAGTTCCCGGGACTGCAGGAGAGTTCGGGCCGCGGTTGGGCCGGACCAGAGTTCGGCTGATAGGCCCGCTTCGCGGGCGCCTTCGATGTTTTCCTGGCGGTCGTCGAAGAACAGGCAGTCTTCTGGTTGGGCGTCGATGGTTTCCAGCAGCGAGCGGTAGATGCGGGCGTCTGGTTTCGCCAGCTTGAGGTCGCCGGAGAAGACCAGGTGCTTGAACCGGCGAGCCCAGTCCGCGTGTTCTGCTGCGCGGCCGAAGGACGATGGTGCGTTGGAGAGCAGGGCCAGCGTGACGCCTCGTCGGTGCAGGTCTTCTAGCAGGTGCACCGTTTCCGGGTCGGTTTCCAGCCAGCCTGCGACGTCGGCTCGGGTCAGACGCGAGGACAGGGCGGCGTCCACCTCGCGGTCGAGCCGGGAGCCCACCGCCTGCCAGTAGTCCAGGTCTGGGCAGCCCCGGTCGTAGGCCTTGCGCTCGGCGAAGTACGCCGCCTCGAACTCCTCGGGATCCGTGCCGTACATCGTTGCGAGCTCGGGCAGCGCCGCTGTTCGGCGGCTGATCACCTCGCCGTAGTCGAAGACGACCCAGCGCACCACGGGCACCTCCTGGTCAGATCCGGGCTTCGTCGATCCGGTGCAGCGCTTCCTTGATATCGGCCGCGGTGACGTCGCGATGCGTGACGAAGCGGATCTGGCCGCTCATCGACACCGCGTGCACCCCGACAGCCGACAAGCGTTCCAGGGACAGGGCCACGTCCGGCACCGCCGCGAGCACGATGTTGGTCTGCGGCGTGGTGACCGACCAGCCGTGCTCGGCCAAGCCCTCGGCGAGCAGCCGGGCGTTGTCGTGGTCGGCGGACAGCGCGCCGATGCGGTCCAGCGCGACGAGCCCAGCCGCGGCCAGCACACCGCCTTGCCGAACGCCGCCGCCGAGCATCCGCCGAACCCGTCGGGCCTCGCTGATGAAGTCCTCGCCACCTGCGATGACGGACCCCACCGGCGCGCCGAGACCCTTGCTCAGGCAGGTCTGCACGCTGTCCACGCCGACGGTCAGCGCGGCGGGCGGCAGGCCGAGAGCGACCGCAGCGTTCCAGATCCGGGCCCCGTCGAGGTGGATGCGCAGACCCTTTTCGCGGGCCGCGGCCGCCAGCTGCGCGTGCTCGTGCGGCGGAGTCACCGCGCCACCAGCGCTGTTGTGCGTGTTCTCCAAGCACAGCAACGTCGTACGCAGGGTGTCGTAGCCGGAATCGCCGTGCCCGCGCACGGTTTCCGGGGTCGGCCGCCCCGGCCCGGCGTTCCACTCCAGCGGCTGCGGCATGCCGCCGGCCAGCCAGGCTGCCGAGCCGAACTCGTAGGCGAGCACATGCGAACCGTGCGGCGCGAGGAACCGGTCGCCGCGCTGCAGGTGCAGCATCAGCGAGATCAGGTTGCCCATCGAACCGCTGGGCACCCACAGGGCGGCGGTGGCGCCGAGCAGTTTGGCGACGCGTTCCTCCAGGGCACGCATCGTGGGGTCGTGGTCGAGCACGTCGTCGCCGACTTCAGCGGCCGCCATGGCCGCGGACATCTGCTCGTCGGGACGCGTGACTGTGTCGGAGCGGAGGTCGATCGGGGCCAGGTTGGTCACGAACAGATCACATCACATCAACCCGGGGTGAGGGAAACAGCCCGGCGCGGTCCGCTGGGTGGACTGCGGTATCAATCACTGGGGTGGATTGCCCGGTCGCCGCGTGCAACGGTTGAAGCCGGGCATCCCGTCCTAGACGTGCAAGCACTGACGAGCGGAGAGTTCCGCGTGGACCAGCGCGAGGAGCAGGAGTTCGCGGAGTACTTCGCGGCTCGGCGGGAGGCGGTGCGTCGGATGGCGTACATGATGTGCGGTGATTGGCACCGCGCGGACGACCTCGCCCAGACCGCGTTCATCTCCCTGCACCGGCACTGGCGGAAGGTGCGCGACAAGGGCGCGCTGGACGCCTACGTGCGCCGGACGCTGACGCGGGCGGTGATCGACGAGTCCCGGCGCCCGTGGCGGCGGGAGCGGGCTGCGGAGGTGCTGCCGGATCGCCCGGCGGACAACCCGGACGTGGACGACTCGGTGGCGACCAAGCAAACCCTGCTCGCCGCGTTGCAGAAGGTGCCGCCCAAGCAACGCGCGGTGCTGGTGCTGCGGTTCCTGGAGGGGCTGGACGTCGCGGGCGTCGCAGCGGTGATGCGGTGCAGCGAAGGCAATGTGAAGAGCCAGAGCGCTCGGGGTCTCGCGGCGTTGCGCGAGGTGCTCGGCGATGAGCTCGGCGATCTGCGGTCGGCGTGAGGAGGTGCGGGTAAGTGGACGAGAGCAAGCTTGAACAGCTGTTTCGCGATTCGGTGCAGTCCGTTCCTCCGGCGTCGTTCGACGAGCACGACGTGGCTCGGGCGTCGCGGCGGATCACGGCTCGGCGCCGGATGATGGCTGTCGGCGGAACGGTGGTGGCCGCCGGAGTGCTCGCGGGCGGTGTCGCCCTGGTCGTGCCGTCGGGGAAGGAGACCGTCACCAGCCAAGCGCAGCCCGAGGTCGCGCCCTCGCCGCGCAGCGACGACGGGCCCGAAGTCATGTCCACCCGCGGTGGACGCTGCGGTCCTGACGCGCAGCTGGCCGCGGCGGTGACCAAGGAACTCCCGGAAGCCGCGGCGACGGCCCCGGTAGCCGCGCCGAGCTGCCCGTCCGGCGCGAAGGTGGCGTCCTTCGTGCTGCACGAGGGTCCGGCGGCGGGCAACGTGACGGTGATCGTGAGCCCGGTCGGCACGGTGCCGCCGGACCAAGCAGCCCCGGGCGACACCCGACGCCCCGACGGCTCCGAGCAGTCGGTCCGCCAAGCGCGCAGCGGCAAGCTGGTCATCGCCCGCAGCAACCCGAATCAGGACTCCCCGGCAGCGCCTTACGGCGCCCGCCTCCCCGAAATCGCCGGAGCCGTGGCCACCCAGTTCTGACCCACCGACTCAACGCCGGGGCGAGCGCCAACCGCGCTGCCCCGGCATTCGCGCGCCTGGCGAGCTCCAGCCGCGCCGCCCTTACGTCCGCGCGCCTGGGAGGGCTGCCAGTTTTGCCTAATACTGCAACGGCAGTTCGATTGGTTCGTTGTGGATCATGGTTGTTGTGGTGGTTGATGTTGCTGTTGGGGAGTTGGATGGGTTGTG
>NZ_JBSFBZ010000083.1:0-25314 GCF_053593195.1 Saccharopolyspora sp. NPDC002376 | reverse complement strand
ACACCACCACCCCACTAACCATATTCATATTTTTTTTTTTGTTTTACATCTGGCATCTTTGAGTAATTCTGTTGTTTTTTGCTTTCATCTTCTAGAACACTGCTACGCACTCACGACCCGTTACGGCTTGGGCAGGTCGGCCAGTTCTGCGATGCGCTGGCGGTGGGTTTCGGCGATGCCGAACGCGAGCTGGGAGCTCTTGGCCCGGCCCAGGTAGAGGTGGGCCGGGTGCTCCCAGGTCATGCCGATGCCGCCGTGCAGCTGGAGGTGCTCCTCGGCGGCCAGCACCGCCAGGTCCGAGCAGTACGCCTGGGCGATGGCCACGGCGAGTTCCGGCTCGGAGTCCTGGGCCAGGGCGTCCGCGGCGTTGCGGGCCACGGCGCGTCCCGAGCTGACTCCCACCCACAGGTCGGCCAGCCGGTGCTTGACCGCCTGGAACGAGCCGATCTGCCGGCCGAACTGGTACCGGGTCTTCGCGTAGTCGACTGTGGAGTCCAGGCAGTGCTGCGCGAGACCGACCTGTTCGGACGCCAGCAGCCCGGCCGCGGTCAGCAGTGCGTGCCGCAGGATCCGCTCGGCATCGGCCCCGGACGCCAGCCGCTGGCCGTGCGCGCCGTCCAGGTCGAGGGTGCCGAACCGCCGGGTGAGGTCCAGCGGCGTGGTCGGTGTCCGAGTGACCCCGGATGCGGAGGTGTCCACCAGGTACAGCGCCGCGCCGTCGGCGTCGACGGCCGGGACCACCACGTGGTCGGCGACCTCCAGGTCGACCACCGCCGACGCGGTACCGGTCAGCACCGATCCGTCGGACTTCACCGACTGCGGGAACGCGGCGTCGGGTGCGGTGGTCAGCCCGACAGCGACGGTCCCGATCCGGGAACCGTCCGCGAGCTGCGGCAGCACCTCCTGCTCCGCGCAGGCCACCAGCACCGCGGTGACCAGCACGTTGCTCAGGAACGGCACCGGCGCGACCGCGCTGCCGATCTCCTCCGCCACCACCGCCAGCTCCCGGGCGCTGGCCCCGGCTCCGCCGATCTCCTCCGGCACCAGCAGTGCGGCCAGGCCGAGCTCGCCGGCGAGTGTGCGCCAGAGGGCCAGGTCGTAGGGTTCGTCGGTTTCGCAGCGGGCCAGCACCGCGGTCCAGTCGCAGCGGTCGCGCAGCAGCCGCCGCACGTTGGCCCGCAGGTCTTCCTCCAGCTCGCTGTAGAGCAGGTCGGGAGCGCTCATCGCGGCAGCTCCTTCCACGGCCGGTCCTTGTCGGTGCGGATCTCGGGCGGTAGCCCCAGGACCCGCTCGGCGATGACGTTGCGCAAGATCTCGGTGGTGCCGCCCTCGATCGAGTTGCCCTTCGCCCGCAGGTACCGGAATCCGGCGCCGCGCTTGATGAAGTCGGAATCGTCGGACTGGCGGAAGGTCCAGTCGTCGTAGCCCAGCCCTGCCTCGCCCAGGAGTTCCAGCTCGAAGCCGGTGATCGCCTGGTTCTGCTCGGCGAAGCAGACCTTGACCGCCGAACCCTCCGGCCCGGGCTCGCCGACGGCGAGCTGCTGGCGCAGCCGGATGCTGGTCAGCCGGGTCGCCTCGGCGTCCACCCACAGCTGCAGCAGCCGGTCGTGCAGGCCGGGGGTGCGCTTGTCGGGGTGGTCGCGCCAGGCCTTGGCGGCTTCGCCGATCATGCCGCCTTCGCGCGGGGGCGTGCGCCCGCCGATGGCCACCCGCTCGTTCATCAGGGTGCCCATGGCGACCTGCCAGCCCTGGCCGACTTCGCCGAGCCGCTGGGCGTCCGGGATCCGCACCCCGGTCAGGAACACCTCGTTGAACTCGGCTTCACCGGTGATCTGCCGCAGCGGGCGGATTTCCACGCCCGGCGCGGTCATGTCGCAGATGAAGTAGCTCAGGCCCTTGTGCTTGGGCTGGTCGGGGTCGGAGCGGGCCACCAGGATCGCCCAGCGGGCCAGGTGCGCCAGCGACGTCCACACCTTCTGCCCGTCGACCACCCACTCTCCCCCACTCTCGGCTCTGCTCGAGCGGGAGGTGCCCCCCTCATCGCGAACCGCCCGAGTGGACAGCGCGGCCAGGTCGGATCCGGCACCGGGCTCGGAGAACAGCTGGCACCAGGTCTCCTCGCCGGTCCACAATGGACGCAGGTAGCGGCGGTGCTGCTCTTCGGTGCCGAAGCGCAGGATCGTGGGCGCGGCCATGCCCAGGCCGATGCCGTTGATCTCGGGGTGGTTGTCCGGCGCGCCCGCCTCGGCGAACGCGGCGTCGACCGCTGGCTGCAACTCCCGCGCGGCGCCGAGGCCGCCGAGACCGGCGGGGAAGTGAACCCACGCCAGCCCGGCGTCGAAGCGCGCCCGCAGGAACTCCAGCCGATCGGTCCGCTGTGGATCGTGCGCGGCCAGGAACTCGTCCACCCGGCCGCGGAGTTCGGCGGCGTCCACGGTCATGCCTTCGGCCCGCCGGCCACGTAGATGACCTGGCCGGAAACGAAACCGGAGCGCTCGTCGGCGAAGAAGGACACGGTGTTGGCGATGTCCTCGGGCTGGCCGACCCGCGCCACCGGGATGCTCGCCGCCGCGGCCTGGGTGAACTCCTCGAAGCCCATGCCCACCCGCTCGGCGGTGGCCTTGGTCATGTCGGTGGCGATGAAGCCCGGCGCGATGGCGTTGGCGGTGACGCCGAACTTGCCAAGCTCGATGGCCAGCGTCTTGGTCAGGCCCTGCAGACCGGCCTTGGCGGTGGAGTAGTTGGCCTGGCCGCGGTTGCCCAGCGCCGAGGTGCTGGAGAGGTTGACGATGCGGCCCCACTTGGCCTCGACCATGTGCTTCTGCACCGCGCGGCTCATCAGGAACGCGCCCCGCAGGTGCACGCCCATTACGAGGTCCCAGTCGTCCTCGGACATCTTGAACAGCATGTTGTCCCGGATGACGCCGGCATTGTTGACCAGCACGGTCGGACCGCCGAGCTCGGTGGCGATGCGCTCCACCGCGGCCTGCACCTGCTCGGCGTCGCTGACGTCGCAGCCGACCGCGAGGGCCTTGCCACCGGCGTCTTCGATCGCCGAAACCGTTTCGGCGCAGTGCTTCTCGTCGAGATCGAGGACGGCGACGGCGAAGCCGTCCTCGGCCAGCCGCTTGGCGGTGGCCGCGCCGATTCCGCGGGCGGCACCGGTGACGATCGCGACTCGACTGTTTGCCATTGCTTCTCCTTGCGATGTGTGGGTCTGCACCGTGCTCAACGACAGTCGCAACAAGTATTACGAGTCTCGAGCGGAATGGTTGTTGTCTTTGAAGCGGCGTAGCCGCTCAGCCCACCCTCGCAGCTGGCACCGCTACGCAAAATGAGCTCGTCAGACAGTTGTTTCAGCGGTACTTCTTCAGCTCTCGGCGGGCCAGCGAGCGGCGGTGCACCTCGTCGGGGCCGTCGACGATGTGCAGCGTGCGGGCGTGGGCGTAGAGGTTGGCCAGCGGGAACTCCTGGCTGACGCCTCCGCCGCCGTGGGCCTGGATGGCGCGGTCGATGACCCAGGTGGCCATCTCCGGCACCGCCACCTTGATCGCCTGGATCTCGGTGTGCGCGCCCTTGTTGCCCACGGTGTCCATCAGCCACGCGGTCTTGAGCACCAGCAGCCGGGCCTGCTCGATCTTGACCCGCGATTCGGCGATCCAGTGCTGGACGATGCCCTGCTCGGCCAGCGGCTTGCCGAAGGCGACGCGTTCGTTGGCGCGCCGGCACATCAGCTCCAGCGCCCGCTCGGCCATCCCGATGGCGCGCATGCAGTGGTGGATGCGGCCCGGACCGAGGCGGGCCTGGGCGATCGCGAAGCCCTCGCCCTCGCCAGCGATCACGTTCTCGATCGGCACCCGGACGTTGTCGAACACGATCTCGGCGTGCCCGCCGTGGTCGGCGTCGGAGTAGCCGAAGACGTGCATGCTGCGCTCGATCCGCACGCCCGGGGTGTTCTTGGGGACCAGGACCTGGCTCTGCTGGCGGTGCCGCTCGGCGTCCGGGTCGGTCTTGCCCATCACGATCAGGATCTCGCAGCGCGGGTTCATCGCGCCGGAGGAGAACCACTTGCGGCCGTTGATGACGTAGTGGTCGCCGTCGCGCTCGATGCGGGTGCCGATGTTGGTGGCGTCGGAGGAGGCGACCTCCGGTTCGGTCATGCAGAACGCGGAGCGGATCTCGCCCTCCAGCAGCGGTTTCAGCCACTGCTGCTTCTGCTGCTCGGTGCCGAACTGCGTCAGCACCTCCATGTTGCCGGTGTCCGGCGCGGAGCAGTTGGTGGCCTCCGGGGCCAGCCGTCCGGCCCGGCCCATGATCTCGGCCAGCGGCGCGTACTGCAGGTTGGTCAGCCCGGCGCCGTGCTCACCGGGCAGGAACAGGTTCCACAGGCCGCGCTTGCGGGCTTCGGCCTTGAGCTCGGCCATGATCGGCAGGTGCGCCGCCCACTCGTCCTCGGCCTCGGCGAGCTGCTGCAGGAGCAGCGGTTCGGCCGGGTAGATGTGGGAGTCCATGAAGTCCTGGAGCTGCTTGCGCAGTTCCTCCGTGCGTGCGTCGTAGCCGAAATCCATCAGTCCTCCTTGAGGGTGGTGAGACCCTGTGCGACGAGCGGTGCGACGAGCGCGCCGACGTGGTTGAAGCCCTCGCCGACGGTCTGGTCGTGGATGAAGCGGTAGTGGATCCCCTCGAGGATCACCGCGATCTTGAAGAAGCCGAGCGCCAGGTACCAGTCCAGTTCGGACAGATCGGCGCCGCTGCGCTCGGCGTAGCGGTCCAGCAGCTGCCGGGTGGTGGGGAAGCCGTACTCCGGGCCGATGCCCTTGGCGATCGGGTTGTTCTTGACGCCGTTGAAGCCCTCCCAGTACACCGCGAGCAGCCCGAGGTCGGTGAGCGGATCGCCGACGGTGGCCATCTCCCAGTCCAGCACGGCCTTGATCCGCTGGTCGTCGCCGACGATCACGTTGTCCAGCCGGTAGTCGCCGTGCACGATGCCCGCGCGCGGCGTGGTGGGGATGCGCCCGGCGAGCCTGGTGGCGAGTTCCTCGATGCCGTCGATGTCGCGGCTGCGGGAGGCGGCCAGCTGTTTGCTCCAGCGGCGCACCTGACGTTCCAGAAACCCTTGCGGGCGGCCGAAATCGCCCAGTCCGACCGACTCGGGGTCGATCGAGTGCAGGTCGGCGAGCACGTCCATCAACTGCCAGGACAGCTCGACGCGCTGCTGCTGCGGCAGCTGCTCGGTCAGCGCCGGGGTGCGGTAGACGGTGCCCGGCACGTACCCCATGACGTAGAACGGGGCGCCGAGCACGCTGTCGTCCTCGCAGAGCAGGTGCGTGTGCGGGACCGGTACGTCGGTTCCGGCCAGCGCGGACATCACCCGGAACTCGCGGCCCATGTCGTGCGCGGTGGCCAGCACGTGGCCCAGCGGTGGTCGGCGCACCACCCAGCGCTGCTGCCCGTCGCTCACCAGGTAGGTCAGGTTGGATCGTCCACCTTGGACGAGTTCGCCGGTCAGCGGCCCGGCGAGCAGGCCTGGCCGTTCGGCGTCGAGGTGTGCGCGCAGCTGGTCCAGGTCGAGGCCGGGCAGTGGTTGGGCGGTCATCAGAACTCCTTGCCTTGCTGGACGACACCCGGCACGAGTTCGGCGAGCCGGGCGCGGGTTTCGGCGGCGCCGGTGTGCAGCACCGCCCGCATGCCGAGGCGTTCGGCGGCTTCGACGTTGGGGGCGCCGTCGTCGACGAACACCGTCTGCGCGGCGGGCAGGTCGAGCTGGTCCAGCACCAGACGGTAGATCCGCGGGTCGGGTTTGCGCAGCCGCACGTCACCGGAGATGACGGTGGGATCGAACAGCCCGTTGAGCAGGTCCCACGGGTAGTCGTTGCCCCAGCTGTTGGACAGCAGCGCGGTGCGCACACCGTTCTCGCGCAGGGCGCGGACCAGGTCGAGCATGGCCGGTTCGCTGTGCAGCTGGGCGAACATGCGCTGGAGCAGGCCTTCCGGCGCGACGGGGGAGCCGTCGACGGTGCGCAGCCGCTGCGCGAGGGTGCGGTTGAACTCCTCGGGGCTGAGCTCGCCGGTTTCGAGCCGGTGGATCGGGGTGCCGGGCGGGGCGTTGCGCGACAGCCACTCCTTGAGCGCGGCGGAGAAGGTCTCCGGGCGGATGCCCTCCCGCTCGATCCAGGAGTGCAGTGCCGCACGACTGGAAGTGGTCAGCACGCCGCCGTAGTCGAAGACGACCGCCCGGACAGGGGAGGTTGCATCGCCGGAACTCATGCCCAGGACCGTACCGACTAGCCGGTATGTTGCGCTAGTGCTGCCCGCCGAATCACCGGCGAGGACCCGCCACTGCCCCTAGGGTGACCCCCATGGACTGGCGTGATGAGGTGCTTGACCAGCTCGATTTCTACTGGTCTACGTGGCGGCCGCGCTTGGACGGGCTCAGCGATGAGGAGTACTTCTGGGAGCCGGTCGCCGACTGCTGGTCGCTGCGGCGGGTCGAGGACGGCTGGGCGATGGACTTCAGCTTCCCGGAACCGGTGCCGCCGCCGTTCACCACGATCGCCTGGCGGCTCAGCCACATCTCCGGGCACGTCTTCGCGCTGCGCGTCAGCAACCACTTCGGCGACGGCGGCTACCGGATGGACAACCACGACTACCCGGGCTCGGCGGCCGAAGCGCTGGCCTACCTGGACGAGCAGGAGGAGCTGTGGCGCAGCGGAATCGGCGCCCTCGACGCCGACGCCTGGGCGAAGCCCGTCGGCCCGGCCGAAGGCCCGTTCGCCGACCGCAGCTACCTCACCCTGGTCCTGCACCTCAACCGCGAGCTGTTCCACCACGGCGCGGAGGTGCTCCTCCTGCGCGACTTCCACCGCGCCGGCCACTTCACCTGAACTCTCCCGTCACCCCGATCTGCCTGGTGGCCAGTTTTGCCTGAAACCGCCCAGCTCAGCTGGGTGCGGAAACCGGCCAGTTTCAGGCAAAACTGGCACCTCGCGGGACGGGAGCGCTCAGTGGTGGAAGGAGTTGCGGATCCGGGCGGCGAGGTTCAGGAGTTCGGTCGGGGTCGAGGTGGTGAACTGCAGGTCCACGAACGCGTCGGCGACGCCCAGTTCGGCCACTTCGTGCAGGTAGTCCGCAAGCTGCTCGACCGGGCCGGTGCCCGGTGCGTCCGTCGGACTCGCCTGGATCCTGGCGTTGATCCGCAGCGCGGTGGGGATCGGCCCGCGTCCGGCTTCCCGGGCTTGGTCGTCGATGCGCGCCAGCACGTCCCTCAGCGCTTCCGTCGGCAGCGCCACGCCCAGCCAGCCGTCCGCGCGGCGACCGATGCGGTGCAACGCCACCGGGGACAGCCCGCCCAGGTAGATCGGCAGGTGCTGCTGCTCGGGCTTGGGTTGGAAGTCGCCAGGGCTGATCGTCCAGAACTTGCCGCTGTGCTGCACCGGGTCGTCCGCCCAGAGGGCTGCCAGCACGTCGAGGGTTTCGTCGAGCCGCGCGCCGCGTTCCCGCCACGGCACCGCGACCGCGTCGTACTCGTCGCGCGACCAGCTCAGCCCGAACCCGGCGATGACCCGGCCGCGGCTGAGCCGGTCGAGTCCGGCGAGGCTGCGGGCCAAGTGGATCGGCGGGTGCAGCGGTGCGTTGAGCGTGCTGGTGCCCAGCCGCGCGTGCGCGGTGGCGTGAGCCGCCAGCGTCAGCACCAGCATCGGGTCGAGGCCGCGGCGGAACTGCTCGGGCATCGTGCCGCCCGGGTAGGGCGTGATCGGGGCGGTGGCGGCGTGCACGCGTTCGCCCGCCCAGAGGCTTTCGAAGCCGAGCGCTTCGGCTTCGGCGGCCATCGTCGGCACCAGGGTCGGATCGGCGAAGGGGCCGAACTGGGGAACGGTCAGTCCAAGGCGCATGGGAACCATGGTGTCATCGCGGATCTGCGCTGCCAGCTCTGGTCGGTTCGGCTGCACTGGATCGGCGTTCGGACTAGCGCGCGCTGTGCGACCCGATCCCTGCCCCGGGTGAGCGTGCAACTACCTCCAACGGCAGTCGGCGATCACCGCGGGGTGCGATCGCGGCGGCCCCGGAACTCCGTCGTCGCAACGAGATCCAGCTGATCGGCGGTTGTACCCGACATACCGCCGGACGGCGCGTGGCGCACGGTGTCCGTTGCGAAACATGGGAAAAGCGGGTGCGTTGACGCCGACTTTACTCGGCAGTAAGTATTCGGGTCGCCGCGCGGCCCGCACCTTCTCAACACCACTTCTGCGAGGTGAGGCCAATGATGTCCCTTCTCCGTGGTAAACGTGCCGCCACCGCTGCCGCCCTGGCGGCGGCCGCCGCGCTGACGTTGAGCCCGCAAGCCATGGCGGCTGCCGTCGACATCAACTTCGACTGCTCCGGCGCGTCCCCGTTGGGCGAGCAGAAGTTCAGCCTGCAGCAGGGCGCGGACGTCACGGCTCCGGCCAACGTCGCTCCCGGTGGCGCGCTGGACATCGTGATCGACCCGGCCGTGAACGCGATTCCCGGCAGCGTCAACGGGTTCACGGTCAAGCGGATCGAGGGCATGGACCTCAAGATCCCAATCCCGGCGAACTCCACCTTCGTCTCCGCCGACCTGGCGGGTGGTTCCGGACTCGGCCCGAATCCGCCGACGATCAACGTGGACGGCAACGTCGCCACGCTGCACCTGGACGGTCCGATCGCGGGCGGCTCGCAGTTCGAACTGCCCACCGTGACCGCACATCTCACCGCCGGGGACTCCGGCGCGATCGAGACCAAGCTGTACGGCACCAGCTACAGCGACCCGGGTCTGACCTTCAACGCCGTGGTGTCGTCGATCATCGGTGACACCAACGTGCCGTCGAAGTGCTTCCCCAGCCCCAACCCCGTCCTGGCGACCACGACGATCGGCTGACCGATCAGGTGGGCGGAGCTTCTGCGGGAGGTCCGCCCACCGCCGCCGATCGCGCCAGCCCGCCGCTGGCTTCCGCGTGATCAAAGAAGTGTGGCGCGCAGAACCCGGATATGCCGTGGAGTTAGTAAGCCGAGTCTGCACTCGGCGTGCCTGCCCGAGGTAGCGCGGAAAGTGACTGCAGGTGGCGGGCTGTCGGCATGGGTTCCGTGGTCGACCGGCTCCTGCGCTGTGCCTGCGTCATTTCCCGTGTCGATCACCTGTTCTGGCGATCAAGCGTTCGAGATGGTTGGTCGATCTATTGGGTACGCGCTTGAAGCGGGTCGTTCGAGAGGTTGTGGAGGATAGGGGGTGTGGCTGATGGAACTGGACGCCATACCTGACCACGTTCACCTTGCGGTTGAGGTTGATCCGCAGTACGGGGTGCGTCGTCTAGTCAAGGCCTTCAAAAGCTGTTCCCCTCGCCTATTGCGGGAGGAGTTTTCGTGGTTGCAGTTGAGGTTGCCGGCGGTGACGACGAACTCGTACTTGGTGGCGACTGCGGGTGGTGTCCCGGTGTCGGCTATCAATCGTTGCGTCGAGCAGCAGAAGCGCCGGCGACGTGGTGTTGGCAGGGCGTCGGTACCAGCTGTCGCTGACACCGGAGCAAGCTGGGCAGTGCGAGACGTTCGGCGCTATCTGTCGCTTGGTGTGGAACACCGCGCTGGAGCAGCGCCGGGAATACCGGAGCCGGGGCGCGTGGATCAACTACAACGAGCAGGCAGGTCAGCTCGCTGAGGCTAAAACCGAGTACGGGTGGCTCAAGCAGGCCCCGGCGCATGTGTTGCAGCAAGCACTGATGGACGTGGATCGGGCGTGCCGGGAGCATGGCACGTTCCGGGTGAGATGGCGCTCGGCTCGGCGGTGGTCGCCATCGTTCCGGTTTCCGGTTGGGAAGCGGATCGTGGTGGAACGGCTCGGCCGTAGGTTGGGTCGCGCGAAGCTGCCGAAGCTTGGGTGGGTGAGGTTCCGGTGGTCCCGCGCGCTGGGTGGAGTCGTGCGGTCGGCGACGGTTTCACGTGATGGGGCACGTTGGTTCGTGTCGTTCCTGGTGGAGGATGGCGCCACTACGCCTGATCGGCATCCGGCACCGGACACGGCCGTGGGGGTGGACCGTGGTGTTGCCGCGGCGTAGGCCAGAAATCCGGGCTGAACCGGGCGATTTTGGACAAGGGTTGGCACAAGCTTGAACTCGCGTTGAAAAACGCTGCCCGTTACACGGGCACCCAGATCGTGCACGTTCCTGCCGCGTACACGTCTCAGGCGTGCTCGGTATGCCGTGCTGTGGACCCGAAATCGCGTGAGAGCCAAGCGCGGTTCCGGTGCACCCGGTGCGGCCACACCGAGCACGCCGACGTTAACGCCGCGCGTAACATCCTCGCCGCCGGGCAGGCGGTGACAGCCTGTGGAGACCTCGCCATTGGGCGGTCTGCGAAGCAGGAACTAGTGGGAATCCGTGAGGAAGTACCACACCAGCCAGCGTTAGAACTGGCTGGAATCCCCCGGCTTTAGCCGCGGGGAGGAAGTCAACAGGTGGGTGGCGATCCCGGCGACCAGACCCCAGAACACCGACGCGATGCCGAGAACCGTCACCCCCGAAGCCGTCACCAGGAACGCGATCAGCGCCGCGGTGCGGCTGTCAGCGTCCTCAGTCGCCTTGGCCAGCGATCCGCCGATCGTGTCGAGCAGTCCGATCCCGGCCAGCGCGGTGATCAGCGCCGGCGGGAACGCCGCGATGAGACTGCCCAGCGTCGCGCCGAAGATTCCCAGCAGCACGTAGAACGCGCCGGAGGCGATGCTGGCTTTGTAGCGCTGCGCCGGATCCTCGTGGGCGTCGCGGCCCATGCACAGCGCAGCGGTGATCGCCGCCAGGTTGATGCCGAAGCAACCCAGCGGCGCGAGCACCACGTTCACCGCGCCGGTCCAGGACAGGACCGGGGACACCGGAGTCGAGTAGCCGTGCGCTCGCAGCGTGACCATGCCGGGCAGGTTCTGCGAGGTCATCGTGATGACGAACAGCGGGATGGCGATGCTGATCGTGGTGTGCAGCGACCAGCTGGGCCAGGTCCACACCGGAGTTGCAAGGGCGAAGCCGACGCCGTCGAAGCGCAACGAACCCTGGACGGCGGCCAGCACCACGCCGATCACGAGCGCGATGAGCACCGCGTACCTGGGCAGCAGCCGCTTGCCGAGCAGGTAGCCCACCAGCATCGCCAGCACCAGCCAGAACTGGGTCTGCATGGCGGTGAACATGCCCAGGCCGAACTGCAGCAGCGCACCGCCGAGCAGCGCGGACGCGATCGAAGGCGGGATCAGGTTGACCGCCCGCTCGAACCAGCCGGTGACCCCCACCAGTACCGTCAGCGCCGCGGCGAGCAGGAACGCGCCGACCGCCTCTGGCATCGAGGTACCTTGACCGCTCGTGGCCAGCAGCGCGGCACCGGGCGTGGACCAGGCCAGCACGACCGGTGCCCGGTAGCGGAGGGACAGCGCGATTGAGGTGACGCCGATGCCCGCGCCGAGCGCGAGGATCCACGAGCCGATTTCCGCGGGGCCCGCGCCGAGGGTCCGCGCGGCTTGGAAGACGATGGCTGCGGAGCTCACCACGCCGACCAGCGTGGTTATGGCGCCGGAGACCAATGTGGACATCGGCAGGGCGGTGGGGAGTTGTTGCCGCAACTGCACCAGAGCCTTCCGTTCTGTATATGGAACGAACGATGCTAGGAGGTAGCGGTGGAGCTGGTCAAGGTCGTGGGCGCGAACCTGCGAGCCGCCCGAGCCCTGCGCGGCCTGTCGCTGTCCGAGACCGCCCGCCGGGCTGACATCGGCAAGGGCACGCTGTCCGAGCTGGAGGCCGGCCGCCGGAACCCGACGCTGGAGACGCTCTACGCGCTCGCGACGGTGCTCGACGTGCCGCTGGGGCGGCTGCTGGTCGCGGAGCGCGAAGAGGGCGCAAAGGCGGCGGTGGTGGTCAACCGGGCCAGCGGCTCGGACCTCTCTGGGCAGACGGTGGACGTGCAGCTGATGGACCGGGTGTTCAGCGGCGGCCAGCAGTTGGAGGTGTACCGGCTGCACGTGCGCGCCGGTGCCCGGTACGTGTCAGGCGCGCACCGGCCACGGGTGATCGAGCAGCTCTTGGTGCACTCCGGAACCCTCGTCGTCGGGCCGGAGTCCGCGCCGGAGACGCTCGGCCCGGGTGACTACATCCGCTTCGACGGAGGCGTGGACCACGTCTACCAAGCGCTCGAAGACGACGCCTCCGCGACGCTCGTGATGCGCTACGTCGACCCGGTCTGAAACGCCTGGCTCCGTGACCTGCGCAAACGTCTGTCCGGCGGGTGAGGTCGGCATTTCGGGTTCGGGGGAGCGTTCGTCAATCGGAGTGAATGCTTACTTCTTCCTTGACGGAGTAAGTGTTCACTCCGTAGCTTGGGGTGCATGGGAGAGACGACGACGCGGCGCCGGGCGCCGGGGATGAGTCCAGAGGAGCGGCGGGCGATGATCATCGCTTCGGCGCTGCCGCTGGTGGCCGAGTACGGGGCGGCGGTGACGACGAATCAGGTCGCGCGCGCTGCAGGGATCGGTGAGGCGACCATTTTCCGGGTTTTCGAGGACAAGGACGAGTTGTTGGCAGCTTGCGTGGCCGAAGCGGTTCAGCCGGATCAGGTGGTGCGGGAGATCGAGTCGATTTCGCTCGACGACCCGTTGGCGGAGCGGCTCTGCGCTGCGGCGGATGCTCTGGCGGCGCACTTGGAAAGGATCGGCGCGGTGGTCGGGGCGTTGCAGGCCACCGGGCACCCGAGCGGGGCGCGCAGCGCTCGGTACAAGAAGGATCGGCCGAAGCCCGTCGACCGACCGGGAGGGCACCAGGTCCGCGACGCCGTGGCGGAACTCTTCGAGCCGGAAGGGGATTCGTTGCGGTTGGCGCCGGACAAGCTCGCCGCGATGTTCATGGGATTCCTGCACACGCGGGGACGCATGGGGGAGTCCGCCGAGGTGGAGCCCGCCGAACTCGTCGACCTGTTCCTGCACGGCGCGGTGGTGGAGAACAAATGACGGTCACTCTGAACCACACGATAGTCCCAGCGCGGGACAACAACGCGGCGGCGGATTTCCTCGCCGAGATAATGGGATTGCGGTGACTGCCGCCGGACGGCATCGACGGGAAGTTCGCGCCGGTCGCGGTCAACGACTCGCTGACCCTGCAGTTCATGACCGCACCGGACGCGGAACCGCACCACCTCGCGTTCGACGTGGAACCCGCCGATTTCGACCAGGTCCTCGCGCGCCTGCAAGCGAATGGTGTGTCCTACGGCAACAGCCCGTTCGAACCTGACAACAGCCGAATCGACCATCCACTGTGTCCCCGCGGCCTGTTCTTCAGCGATGACTCCGGCAATTTGTACGAGGTCATGTCCCCGGCTTGATCAGGCCCGCTATTCCGATGGAAAACGGCCGGACCCCTGATGAAAATCGGACATCTCATTTTCGTTGGAATTGCGTCGAAAATGGCGAAGGCCCCTCCGGGGCGGGGGACCGGAGGGGCCTTCGCAGCTACCGAACACCAAGCTGCTTTCGGGGAACAGCACCGGCGTCGGCATCGATCGGGTGAGATCGATGAAAGGTGCGGGGCACCAGGTGCCCCGCACCGGATCAGTTGTTGTCTTCCTTGAGCATGTCGGAGCACTTCTCGCCGATGGCCATGGTGGTGATGTTCGGGTTCACCGCCACCAGGAACGGCATCGCCGAGGCGTCCGCCACGCGCAGACCCTGCACGCCCTTGACCCGCAGGCGCGGGTCAAGCGGCTTGCTCGCGTCGTCCTCAGCGCCGATCGGCACCGAGGCGGCGGGGTGGTAGACGGTGTTGTGGGTGCGCTTCAAGTAGTCGGCGATCTCGTCGTCGGTGCGCACGTCCGGACCCGGGAACAGCTCCGCGCCGGCCCACTCCTGCATCGCCGGCTGCGCCACGATCTTGCGTGCCAACTTGATGCCCTCGGTCATCACCCGCATGTCGTGCGGGTCGGTGAAGTACCGCGGGTCGACCTTCGGCTTGTCCCGGAAGTCGCGGCTGCGCAGCCGCACCGTGCCCGTGGAGCGGGCGCGGGTGACGTTCGGGGTCAGGCAGAAGCTGTTCTCCGAGGTCGGGTAGCCCTGTCGCACGGTGTGCATGTCGAAGGGCACCGAACCGTAGTGGAACATCAGATCCGGCCGGTCCAGGCCGTCCTCGGTGGTGGTGAAGATGCCGATCTCCCACCACTGCGTCGAGTCGGTGACCATCGGCTTCTTGGCATCCCAGCTGATGACGCCCTCCGGGTGGTCCTGGAGGTTGGAGCCGACGCCGGGGGAGTTGACCAGCACGTCGATGCCGAACTCGCGCAGGTGCTCGGCCGGGCCGATGCCCGACAGCATCAGCAGCTTCGGGGTGTCGATGGCACCGGTGGACAGCACCACCTCGCGGCGGGCGCTGACCGTGCGGGTGTGGATCAGGTCCGCGTCCAGGTACTCCACGCCGGTGGCGCGGGTGCCGTCGAAGGTGACCTTCTTCGCCCACGCCTGGGTGCGGATCTCCAGGTTCGGCCGGTCCAGGTTCGGGTGCAGGTACGACACCGACGAGGAGGAGCGGGTGCCGTCCTCGCGGGCGTTGATCTGGAACCAGTTGGCGCCGTGCGTGACGGTCTTGCCGGAGTTGAACTCCGTGGTCGGGATGCCCTGCTCCTCGCAGGCCTCCAGCATCGCGACACCGCACGGGTCGTTCGGCGGGACGCTGCGCAGGGTCACCGGGCCGCTGCGGCCGTGGTGCTCACCCGGGGCGTCGTTGGTCTCCAACCGCTTGTAGAGCGGGAAGATGTCCTTGGCGCCCCAACCGGTGCAGCCCATCGACTCCCACTCGTCCAGGTCCTCGGCCGGGGCCCAGAAGGCGATGCAGGAGTTGTGCGAGGAACAGCCGCCGAGCACGCGGGCCCGGGCGTGGCGCATGAAGGAGTTGCCGTTCTCCTGCGGCTCGATCAGGTAGTCCCAGTCGTAGCCGGACTCCAGCAGCGCCATCCAGCGCTTGAGCTCGAGGATCGCCTTGTCGCCGACGTCCGACGGACCGGCTTCCAGCAAGCACACGGTGACGTTCGGGTCTTCCGAAAGCCGCGACGCGACCGCCGCACCCGCGCTGCCACCGCCGACCACCACGTAGTCGAACTGGTCTTTCATTGTCCGAATCTCCGTTTCTGTGAACAAAAGTTCTGGCCATCCCGCTTCGTGGACGGGTTGCCGAACCTCTCAGGCGACCGAACTGGTCTTCTCCTCGTCCGAAGTGGACGAATGTTCGGCGAGAACGCCGACCTTGTGCCGTTGGACGAACCAGTAGTACGCGAATCCGCCCACCGCCGCGATTCCGACGAACAGCACCGAGCTGTACTGCAGGTACCAGTGGTACGGCGGTTCAGCGTTGTAGACCTCGCGGCGCGGCCACGCCAGGTTGACCGTCATGCTGAGGCCCCACACCACGGCCAGGACGTTGATCGGCAGCCCCAGCTTGCCCAGGCTGAACCGGCCTTCTTCCTTGCCGGGCTTCCACTTGCCGCGCAGCCGTGCGACCAGCATCGGCACGGTGACCAGCAGGTAGGAGATGTAGATGAGGATGATCGCCAGGCTGGTGATGGCGGTGAAGATCTGCGGCTGGCCGATGTTGACCAGCAGCAGCGCAACCGCGAGCACGCCGATGACCACGGCGGGGACGACCGGGGTCTGGAACCGCGGGCTGACGCGCGCCAGCAGCTTGCCGGCCGGCAGCGCGTTGTCGCGGGCCATGGCGAAGACGATGCGGATCGCCGCGGTGTGCACCGCCAGCACGCAGACCGTGATCGCCACGAAGATCGCCAGCAGGAACAGTCGGCCGACGAACGGGCCCAACGCGTCGTTGAGCACGAACTGCAGGCCGCTGGAGGCCAGCTCCGGCGCCGAGAAGTCCCGCGTGGCCATCATGCCGAACAGCAGGATCAGGCCGCCGAGCAGGAACGAGGCGATCAGTGCCCGCAGGATCGCCTTGGGGGCGTTGCGGTGCGGGTTGATGGACTCCTCGCCCAGCGACGCGGCGGTGTCGAAGCCGTACATCACGTACGACGAGGCGATCCCGGCGACCAGGAATGCGTTCAGGTAGTTGCCGCCGAACGCTGCCTCGGTGCCGTTGGTGTCGAGCACGACGGTCGGCGGGTTCACCACGACCAGCGCCAGCGCGACGATCAGCAGCACCGCGGCGACCAGCTCGATGAACACACCGGCGCTGTTGATCTGGGCCATCAGCTTGACGCCGAAGGCGTTGACCAGCGTGGTGAACAGGATCAGCACCAGCGCCAGCATGATGCCGTTGACCGCGGCGTCGGTGCTGTTGCTGCCGTCGCCGATGATCTGGAAACCGGACCAGATCTGCGGGAGGGTGTTCTGGTAGGCCAGCGCGGTCGCTGAGATCGATACGATCGAGGCCAGCAGCATCATCCAGCCAGCCAGCCAACCGACGTGCTGACCGCCCAGCTTCTTCGCCCAGTTGTAGACGGAACCGGCGATCGGGTATCGCGATGCCAGCTCGGCGAAACTCAACGCCACGAGCAACTGTCCGACAAACACGATCGGCCAGGACCACCAGTAGGCGGGTCCACCGAAGGAGAGGCCGAAGTAGGACAGTTGGAAGGTGCCGGTGAGCACCGAGATGTAGCTGATCCCGGCGGCGAAGGTGTGGAACCCTCCGAGCGATCTCTTCAGTTTGTTGGTGTAGCCGAACTCGTTGAGCTCGGCGTCGTAATTGGGCGCGCTCATGCCCCGAACTCCTTTCCCGATCAACGCGCCCGCCGGAGCGGGAGGGTTGGACCGGGTGGTTGCTTGCTTCGCGCGATTTGTGGGATTGCGGCCAGTTCAGCCGCATATGAGCGCGCTGCGGCGGTGGGTCGGACACCGCCGCAGCGCGTCTTGTTGTGCTTACTTCCCGGAGAACCAGTTCTGCGGGCCAGGCCGCAGGTTCTGGTAGACGTGCTTGGCCTCCTGGTACTCGCCGAGGCCGGCGCGGCCGAGTTCGCGGCCGATGCCGGACTGCTTGTAGCCGCCCCATTCCGCCTGCGGCAGGTAGGGGTGGAAGTCGTTGATCCAGACGGTGCCGTGCCGCAGCCGGTTGGCCACCCGCTGCGCCTTGGCCGGGTCACCGGTGAACACCGCGCCGGCCAGGCCGTAGTGGGTGTCGTTGGCGATGCGCACCGCGTCGTCCTCGTCGGTGAACCGCTCCACGGTCAGCACCGGGCCGAAGGACTCCTCGACCACCGCGTGCGAGCCCTGCTTGACCTCGTCGAGGACGGTCGGCAGGTAGTAGTGGCCGTTGGCGTAGCGCTCGCCCTCGGGGCGGCGGCCACCGGTGCGCAGCACGGCGCCCTCGGCGACGGACTTGGCGACGTAGTCGTCGACCTTCTGCAGGTGCGCCGCGGAGATCAGCGGGCCGGTCTCGGCCTCGGTGTCGAAGGGGCCGCCGAGGCGGATCAGCTCGGCGCGGCGGACGATCTCGTCCACCAGCGCGTCGTGCAGCTCGTCCTGGACGATCAGCCGCGCGCCGGCCGAGCAGACCTGGCCGGAGTGCAGGAAGATCGCGGTCAGCGCGTAATCGACGGCGGTCTCGAAGTCGGCGTCGGCGAAGACCACGTTCGGGTTCTTGCCGCCGAGCTCCAGCGCGACCTTCTTGACCGTCGGCGCCGCGGCGGCGGAGATCTTGCGGCCGGTGTGCAGACCACCGGTGAAGGAGATCAGGTCGACGTCGGGGTGGTCGGCCAGCACCGAGCCGACCTCGGCGCCGGTGCCCAGCACCAGGTTGCCGACACCGGCGGGCAGGCCCGCCTCGGCCAGCGCGCGCATCAGCAGGATGGCGGTGCTGGGGGTCAGCTCGCTGGGCTTGAGGACGAAGGTGTTGCCGGCGGCGATGGCCGGGGCGACCTTCCAGGCCACTTGCAGCAGCGGGTAGTTCCAGGGCGTGATCATGCCGCACACGCCGACCGGCTCGTACTGCACGCGGCTGATCGAGTCCGGCGAGCCGGTGTCGACGACGCGGCCCGCGTCGGTGCCGGCGATCTTGCCGTAGTAGCGGAAGCAGGCGGCGATGTCGTCCATGTCGTACTCGCTCTCCACCAGGCGCTTGCCGGTGTCGAGCGATTCGGCGCGGGCGAACTCGGCCTTGTCGCGCTGGATGATGTCGCTGACCCGCAGCAGCAGGTCACCGCGCTCCCACGGCGAACTCGTCGCCCAGGAGCCCTCGTCGAAGGTGCGGCGGGCGGCGGCGATGGCGCGTTTGGCCTCGGCGGCGCCGGCCTCGGCGACGGTGGCCACCAGTTCCCCGTCGGCCGGGCAGTGGATCTCGCGGGTGCGACCGTCCGCGGCCGACACCCATTCACCGTCGATGAACAGCGTGGGTGCTGAATTCGCAGCTTGCGACATGCTCGTATCCCCGTGATGGTTGTGCTTTGTGTGCTGAAACCGCCCGGCTGTGCACTTCTGGTGGCGGTGTGGTCACACAATGCCGTGAGAACCGGATCTTCGCCACGCGAATCGTCATCGGTGCATCGAGGAGGAATTCGCCGAAAGGTGCCGTCGGCACGCCTTGCAGCGATTTCACCTCCTGGCGATGCATTCGGTGGCGGCCGGGCGCTGTATTCCTTCAATTCCAGCGGAGGTCGATTCCTCGACCTGGTGCGTCATTGCTCTCAGTACCGTTGAGGACCCTAACACCGATCATGTACAGATGTACATCACTGGGGTTGTTCGATGACGTTCTTTGTTGAAAATATGCGCTCCGAACAGCGGGAACGTCAATTCGGTGACCTGGACCGCATCGCGTTGGCACTTCGACGTGGCAGGGTGGGCACGGTCAACTGGACCAACCGTCGAGAAGCGGTCAGCAACACCGGAGGACGTCCCAGCGAATGTCGACCACGCAGCCCGCGCCCGCCGCGCGCCGCAAGGACCCGGCCAGGCCCGAACGCATCGCGCGCGCCGCGATTGATGTGGTGGCCGAGCGCGGCGTGGACAAGCTCACGCACCGTGCCGTCGCGGCTGCGGCGGGTGTTCCGCTGGGATCGACCACCTACTACTTCGCCACCCTCGACGATCTGCTGGTCAGTGCCCTGCGGCAGGCCGCCGCCGATGACGTCGCGCAGATGCGGCAGTGGTCCGAGGGACTCGCGGGCAACGGTGATCTCACGGTCGCGCTGACCGATCTCGTGCTGCACTACCTGGGCCCGGCCCGGTTGCAGACCGCGGTCCAGCACCAGCTCTACATCGCCGCGCTGCACAAGCCCGCGCTGCACCACGCGAGCCAGGAGTGGGACAGCGCGCTGGCCGAGCTGTTCGCCGCGCACACCGACGAAGCGACCGGTCGCGCGCTGTCGGTGGTGTTCTGCGGATTGCTGCTGCAGGGCATCGTCCGGGAAACGGTGCTCTGCCGAGACGAAATCGAGATGATATTCCGCAGGGTGCTGACCAGCGCCGCGGAAAGCTGATTCCGGCGCGGTTTTCCGGCTTGGTGTCCGATCGGTCAACATCGGATGTCCGTTGCATTGCGCCGAATCCGGTACTGTTGATCTAGGTGTCAGGGGTGGCCAGAATGGTGCCAGCGATCGTTGGCGCCGTCCGCGCCGCGGGCGTCCGGTCTGCCGGTTTCAGCCCGGTGGAGCACATCGCCCGGCGGTTTTCCGGTGTACAACGGACATGCCGCGTCGGGGCGTGGCTCGCTCCCAGCACGATTGATCAACTTCAGGTGGGGTGAGACCGTGGGGCACAACGAAGACCGCGAATTGGTGCCGCTCAAGTCTGATTTCGACACCGTTTGGTACGGGTTCCGTCGATCTCAGGTGAAGTTCTACATTCAGCAGACCGAGACCGAGATCCGGATGCTCTGCGAGGATCGGGACTCCGCGCTCAGCCAGGTCGGCAACCTGGCCGCGCAGTTGGACCAGGCGCGCGCTGAAATCGAGGTGCTCAAGCAGCAGCTCGATGACCAGGCGCGCACTCCGATCGACGCCGCTGCGCTGACCGACCGCTTACGTCGCATGGTCCGGCTCGCGCACGACGAAGCGAACGAGGTGGTCGCCGCCGCGCAGGCCGCGTCCGAGCACGAGTGGGCGCGCAGCGAGCAGGCCGCGGCCGAACTGCGCGAGCGCTACGAGAAGTTGGTCGCCGAGGCCGATGAGTGGCGGCGGCAGTCCGAGCAGCAGCGCAACGAGATGCTGGCCCGCACCCGGCAGGAAGTGCAGGCCATGAAGCGGGAAGCCGAGGAGCACCGCCGTCGCGTCAACGCCGAGGCCGAGGAGCGGCGCACCCAGGTCGAGCACGACTTCGAGGTGTCCATGGCGGCGCGTCGCGAAGAGGCGTCGCGGATCATGGCCGAGCGCGAGCAGGCCAGCCGCGAAGCGGCGCAGCGGCGGGTCCGCGAAGCCACCGCGGAAGCAGAGCGGCGGATCCGGCGGGCCGACGAGTACTCCGAGACGATGCTGGGCATGCGGCAGGACCTCGCGCAGCGAGTCCGCGCAGCGCAGCAGGTGCTGGCCACGGCGGAGCCGTTCCTGGCTGCCACGGAAGCGGGTGCGGCCAGCGAGGGCTCGGACGGTTACGTCACCGAAGTCGTCCAAAGTGGACAGGTTCCGTCCGGCGACGTCGACGTTCCGGAGCAGCGTCACGAGGAGCGGGTGCCTGAAGAAGCGGCGGCGAGTCGCAACTGACTGCGGTGGGAGTTCGCGATCACCCCGGGTGAACGCGATTTCTCGCAGAATTGTCGTATTCAGGCCCGATGGCCGAATTGAAATCGGGTTGCGTTGATCGTCACAACCGGAGGCGGGCGCAATTTCGCGAGAAATTGCGCCCACCTCGTCGGCATTGCGATCAGCCGCCCCAGCTGTGCCAGTTGTCCACTTCGATCCAGGCGCTGATCCGCGGGCGATCGCGGACCGGGTACGGCTTTCCCAGGTAGTGCTGGGAAAGCCGGTCGATGTCGGTGAGATCCGGGTCGTCCTCCAGTGAGGCCACCCGACCGCGCAGACTGATGTGCCGGTACCAGCTCTCGGCGGACAGCACCGTCAACGACACCCGCGGATCCGCCCGGATGTGCTTCAGCCGCGCCCGGCCGGCATCCATGTTGACCAGCGCTTTCCCGCCCTGCCACAGGTACCAGGTGGCCACCGTGATGGGGGCGCCGGCGGTGTTGACCGTGCCGATCACCGCGGGGTTCGGTCGTGCCAGCAGGTCGAGCACCTCTTGCGGCATCTCTTCCTCGTTCGGCATCCGTTGATCCTTCCAACAGGCGGATTCGATCACCAACCGAGAGGATCGCACCTGCGGAGCCGTTCGGCGAGAACACGCCTACACCTTCCGGGCACCGCGCGTGATCACTAGGTTCAACAGGTTCGACTGGAATTCGGTGCAGTGGGAGGCGGAATGAACTGGCGTGGTCTGGTCACCATCGCCGCGGTGTGCGGGATGCTGCTGATCGGAGCCCCGGTGGGCGCGGCGCCCCCGGTGGACGACGTGCGCGACCGGCTGGAAGCGGTGCCGGACCTGGCGGTGGTGGGGGAGCGGCCCACCGAGCCCGGGTTCCGGCTGTTCGACCTGACCTTCAACCAGCCCGTCGACCACCGCCACCCGGAGGCCGGGACCTTCCAGCAGCGCTTGACCCTGCTGCACCGCGACCTGGCGCGGCCGACCGTGCTCTACACCTCCGGCTACAACCTGCCGGAGAAGACCACCCGCACCGAGCCGACGCAGCTGATCGACGGCAACCAGGTGAGCCTGGAGCACCGCTTCTTCACCCCGTCGCGGCCCGAACCGGCCGACTGGAACGACCTCGACATCTGGCAGGCCGCCACCGACCAGCACCGGGTGATCACCGCGCTGCACTCGGTCTACCAGCACCAGTGGATCACCACCGGGGCCAGCAAGGGCGGCATGACGGCGGTCTACCACCGGCGGTTCTACCCCGACGACGTCGACGGCACGGTCGCCTACGTCGCGCCCAACGACGTCGACAACGACGAGGACGGCTACGACGAGTTCCTGGCCAACGTCGGCACCGACCCGGCCTGCCGCGCGGCGCTGACCGCGGTGCAGCGGGAAGCGCTGATCAGGCGCGGCGAGATGACGGCGAAGTTCCAGGCCTACGCCGACTCCGAGGGGCTGACCTTCGACCGGATCATCGGTGACGTCGACCGGGGCCTGGAGATGGTCGTGCTCGACGCGCCGTTCGCGTTCTGGCAGTACCGCGGCCAGGAGGACTGCGCCAAGGTTCCTGCGACCACGGCCAGCACCGACGAGATCTACCAGTTCTTCGACGAGACCTCGGATTTCCACTTCTACACCGACCAGGGCATCGAGCCCTACACGCCGTACTACTACCAGGCGGGCACGCAGCTGGGCTGGCCGGAAGTCTCCGACGAGCCGCTGGCCGACCTGCTGCACCACCGCGAGCTCAGCCAGCCCCGCAACCTGGTGTCGCGCGAGATCCCGATGCGCTTCCAGCCGGGCGTGATGCGCCAGGTCGACGCGTGGGTGCGCAGCCGCGGTTCGCAGCTGATGTTCGTCAACGGCGAGCGCGACCCCTGGAGCGCGGAGCACTTCGAGGTCGGTCCCACCACCCACGACTCCTACAGCTACCTGGTTCCGGGCGGCAACCACGGCTCCAAGATCGCGGGGCTGCCCGCGGATCAGCGGACCGAGGCCGAGGCGACCGTGCGCCGGTGGGCCGACGTCGAAGCGCCGGCGACGCGCTCGGCGGTCCTCGACGTCGAGCCGCTGGAACGCCACCCACTCTGATCAGCAAAAGCCGAAGGGCACCTTCCCGGCGATGAACCGCTTGGGGAGGTGCCCTTCGTGATGAGTGCGGGGTGGGTGTCAGCCGACCTCGGACCGCGCGGCGCGACGAGCGGCGAGGCGGTCGTAGGTGTTCATCAGGAACTTGTGCGACGGGCGCTCCACCACGCGGGTCACGGCCCAGCCGAGGACGGTGCCGATGATCAGCATCGCGGCGGTCTGCAGCAGCGGGTCGACACCGACCTCGTCGAGCTTGCGCATCACGATGTAGCCGATGGTCTGGTGCACCAGGAACACGCCGTAGGAAATGCCGGCGAACCAGCTGATGCGGCCGGCCAGCCAGTTGGGGATCACCCGGTCCCAGTCCGGGCCGAAGGCGACCAGCGACACCACGATCATGCCCAGGCAGACCGCGATGGTGGAGCCCCAGTCGGCCACCAGGCCCTCGGGTGTCTCGGCGTAGTTGTGCAGCGCTTGACCGGCCATGCAGGCGATCAGCAGTCCGACGAAGTGCGGCATCGAGATCCGCCGCGTCGACCCCAGCCAGATGGCCACGCCGACCACGAACAAGTGCCAGCGGTGCACGCCGATGCCGTCGACGATGGTGCGGTAGGCCTCGGACGAGTCGGTCACCCGCAGCGGCCACTGCGCTATCGGCACCAGCACCGCCAGCCACAGCACCACGAGGATCCGCCGCCCGTGCCCGAACCTGCTGGCGTACAGCAGTGCAGCGGCGGTGAAGCCCATGAGCTGCAGCGGAACGGTCCAGTGCGAGCCGTCGATGAACCAGTAGTCGGCGGGCTTCCAGTTCCACAGCATCAGCAGGTTCGCCGTGAGGTCGCTAACCGTGGGGTAGAACCAGCCCTCCACGGCGGCCCAGCGCATCACTAGGAAGATCACGACGACGGAGCCGAGGAACGGCGGGACGAGTCTGGCGATCCGGCCCCACCAGTAGCGCAGGAGCGATCCGCGACCGATCGTCACGCACGCGAAGTACGCCGAGATCACCAGCAGCAGGCTGGCTCCGACCTGGAACGGGAAGACCACCGTGCGCGGCGTCATCTCCGGGTGCAGGTAGGTGCTCAGGAAGGTGGAGTGGTAGAGCATCACCAGCACGACGCAGGCTGCGCGCACCACGTCCCAGCTGATCTTGCGTTTGCTCCGGCCCGAGCTCCGACGGGTAGCAGCGGACGTCATCTCGGGCACGGAGGTCACCGTACCAGGGGGGTTTGTCGGAATACCGAACGATAATCGCGTTTTGAGCTGGGCAGATGGCCCAACCTTTGCCTTCTGCTGGATCTGTGTCGGGTTGGTCACGGTTTGCGAGCCAGTGCGGCGTAGCTCAGCGGCAGCGCGGTGCGCAGGTCCGAGTCGCCGGGCGCCGGCCGCCAGTCCGCGGTCGGCACCACGCCCGGCTCCAGCAGATCGAGATCGGCCAGCAGCGACTCCAGCTCGGTGCGGCTGCGCGCGGTGCCGGGATGCCGGCTATCGGAGAGCAGGTCGAGCACCGCGTGCATGGTCTGCGGTGCGTGGTCGGCGGTGAAGTGGGTCAGGCCGAGCAGCGAGCCCGGGGCAAAGGCGTCCAGGTAGCGGCTGACTATCTCCGACGGGTGCTCCGGGACGAAGTGCAGGACGGAGAACATCAGCACTGCAACCGGCTCGGCCGGATCCAGCAGCCGGCGGGTGCGCTCGGAGTTCAGCACCGCGTCGACGTCGCGCAGGTCGGCCTGCACGATCGCGGCGTTGGGGTTGCCTTCCAGCAGCAGCTCGCCCTGGGTGACGGCCAGCGGCTCGCTGTCGATGTAGACCACTCGCGCGTCCGGGGCCAGCCGCTGGGCCGTGTGGTGCGCGGTGCCGAGGGTCGGGATGCCGCAGCCGACGTCCAGGAACTGCCGCACGCCCAGGTCCAGGCAGGTGCGCACCGCGCGGTGCAGGCAGGCGCGGTTGGCCAGCGCGTCGAGGCGGACGTCCGGGGCGACGTCGAGCATCCGGCGGGCGAATTGGCGGTCGGAGGAGAAGTTGCTGCCGCCGCCGAGGAGGTAGTCGTGCACGCGCGCCCCGCTCGGGCGGTCCAGGTCCAGGTCGTGCGGGATCTGGGATGTTTCGGGCATTGTTCCTCCGAGTAACCGGTCTGGTGCGCAGAGTAGTTGCCCGATCGTGCACCGAACAGGGTGAAAAGTGATCGAGGGCACTCGCGCAACATCATTGACCTTGAGCGCACTGGAGGTTTGAGACTTCTCCCGAACCGCAAGATCGGTGAAGGGAGAAGGTTCGATGGCGCAGCAGTACGTCCTGCCGGAGTTGGATTACGACTACGCGGCGTTGGAGCCGGCGATCGCCGGTGAGATCAACGAGTTGCATCACAGCAAGCACCACGCGGCCTACGTCAAGGGTGCCAATGACACGGTCGAGAAGATCGCGGAGGCGCGGGACAAGGGCGACTTCTCGTCGATCGTCGGGTTGGAGACGACCCTGGCGTTCAACCTGGCCGGGCACTCGCTGCACCTGGTGTGGTGGAAGATCCTCTCGCCCAACGGTGGGGACAAGCCGACCGGTGAGCTGGCCGC
>NZ_JBSFBZ010000082.1:0-26898 GCF_053593195.1 Saccharopolyspora sp. NPDC002376 | reverse complement strand
ACGGCATGGCAGCACCTTCACCGACCACACCAGGCAGTCGCAGCACCACCGTCAGGATGGACACCGGGCTGCGCCGGGACATCGGGCGCCGGAGCTCGAGTCGGTCACCCTCGACGGTGTAAGTGACCACCGACCGGCCCAAGTGGAACCTGACGCCACGGGCCTGGTGCCGCCGCAGCAGGAAATCGCTGATCTGCGGCGGTACTGCGTGTGCCAGGATCGAGGGCATTCGCTCCATAACGGTGACCGCGCAACCGAGTTCGACGGCCGCTGTCGCGATCTCGAGCCCGATGAATCCACCACCCACCAACAGCATCGAGCGCGCATCGCGCAGCCGCGCGCCCAGTTCGATGGAGTCGTTCCGGTCGTACACGTGGAAGACGTTGCGCAATCCGCGGAGGTCGTTGATCGGGCGAGGGCGGGAGCCGGTCGCCAGCACGAGGTGGTCGTACGGCGTCGTCGTGCCGGATGCCAACGAGATCTCGCGGGAAGCGAGGTCCACCCCGGTCACCGGGTCTCCGAGCACGAGCGTCGCGCCGATCGATTCGTAGTGCGCCACGTCGTGGAAATCGACGAGTGCCGGGTCGGCGTCCCGCAGGAACGCCTTCGACAGGGGCGGCCGTTGGTAAGGCGGACAGGCCTCGGCGCTGACGAGGGTCAGCTCGCCGGTGTATCCCAGCCGCCGGAGGCTCGAGGCCGCGTGCACCCCGCCCTGGCCCGCCCCGACGATCGCGACGCGGCGTATCGGCTTACCGGTCATGGCGCTCAGGGCTCGACGATCTCGATGGCGGCCGTGGGGCAGGAGAAGACCGCCTCGTTGACGTCGGCGACCGCCTCTTCACCGACCTCGTCGGCCAGCAGGACCACGATTCCGTCCTCGTCCTGGTCGAACACCTCTGGCGCGGCCAGGACGCACTGCCCCGACCCGCAGCACTTGCCTGCATCGACTTTGAGCTTCATCAAACGCCCGCCTTCCGTTCGGTGGTCAGGTTCCCCATCGGTGGCCTACGACTCCTTGATGTCGATCAGCGGGTCACCGGCGTTGACCGTCGCCCCCTCCGCGACGTGGACAGTCGTGACGGCACCGGCGTATTCGGCGAGGACGGGGATCTCCATCTTCATCGACTCGAGAACCACGACCGTCGTGTCCGGTTCGACGGAGTCACCCGCGGAGACCAGAACCTTCCAGACATTGGCGCCCATGTCGGCATTGATCGTTTCCACCACTGCCCTACCTTCCTGTGGCTGCCGCAGGGCGGCTGGTGACGTCCGTGACGATGTTCGTGTCATACCCGCCGGCAGCGAACTCGGGGCTGTCGACGAGCTCTCGCAGGAACGGCAGGTTGGTGCGAAGCGGACCGACGGTGACCCCGTCGAGTGCTTCCCGGGCGCGCTCCAGCGCGCGGTCCCTGTCCTCGGCGAACACGCAGATCTTGGCGATCAGCGAGTCGAAGTGCGGTGTGATCTCCAGTCCCGCCCGGTATCCGGCGTCGACCCGGATCCCGTCACCGCTCGGTTCCTCCCACCGCTCGATCGGTCCGGGGCTCGGGAAGAACCGCACCGGGTCTTCGGCGCAGAGCCGGAACTCGATCGCGTGCCCGCACTGGTGGGGCGCGAACCCCGCGGTGACCGAACCGGTGACGGCGATGCTCAGCTGTTGCTCCACCAGATCGACGCCATGCGTCAGCTCGGTCACCGGGTGCTCGACCTGGATCCGCGTGTTCATCTCCAGGAAGACGAACTCCTGCGTCTGCGCGTCGACGAGGAACTCCACAGTTCCTGCGTTGCGGTATCCGACTGCGCGGGCCGTGCTCTTCGCCGCGTCGTGCAGCCGTTGCCGGACGAGCGGATCGAGGCCGAACGCCGGTGATTCCTCGACGAGTTTCTGATGGCGGCGCTGCACCGAGCAGTCGCGCTCGCCCAAGGTGAGGATCGTTCCGTCCGCCAAGCCGAGGACCTGGACTTCGACGTGCCGGGCCGATTCGACGAACCGCTCGAGGAAGATCCGGTCGGATCCGAAGCTGCGCGCCGCGATCGCCTGCGTGCGGTCGAATTCGTTCCGCACCGATTCGGCGTCGCGGGCGATGGTCATGCCGATTCCGCCACCACCGCCAGCGGCTTTCACCATGACCGGGTATCCGATGCGCTCGGCCTCCGCGACCGCCTCGGCAGCATCGGACAGTGCCGCACCGGCACCGCCGCTGACCGGGACACCGGTGGCCGCGACGCGGTTTCGCGCCTCGACCTTGTCCCCCATCGCGATGATCGCTTCGGGGGCGGGGCCGACCCACGTCAGCCCCGCGTCCACGACCGCGCGGGCGAATCCGGCGTTCTCGGCGAGGAAACCGTATCCGGGGTGGACCGCGTCGGATCCCGATTCCACCGCGATGCGGACGATCTGGTCGATGTCGAGATACGCACTGACGGGCTGGTCGCCGGTGATCTCCCAAGCGATGTCGGCTTCGGCCACGTAGGGCAGGTCGGTGTCGACGCCGTGGTGGATCGCGACGGTGCCGACGCCGAGGCGCCGGGCGGTCGCGATGATCCTGCGGGCGATCTCGCCGCGGTTGGCGACCAGCAGTTTTTTGGGGAATTGCCGCACCATTCTCACCCGCCTAGTAGCTCGTGGGCCAATTGCTGAGGTGGTGCTCGCCCACCCCGCCAGTACGGTTCAGCGCGTTGTCCTCGAGGGCGCCGAGGATGAACTCGCGGGTGTCCGCGGGGTCGATCACGTCCTGCACCCCGTAGACCCGGGCGACGTCGTAGCCGGTCGAATCCTTGGCCATCTCGGCCAACCGCTGCTCGTAGAGCTCCGGGTCCGCCGCCGCGTCGATCCCGTGTACCACCCCGACCGCCGAGCGCGGGTCCATGAAGCTGACCTCCGCGGTCCACCACGCGGCCATGGTGTCGGTCGTCCAGGCGCCGCCCATGTTGACGTAGCCCTGCCCGTAGTTCTTGCGCATCATGATCGTCACCTTCGGCACGGTCGCCAGTGAGAGCGCGTTCATCCAGTTGATGACCTTGCCGACGATTCCGCTGCGCTCGCCGTCCACTCCGATGAGGAATCCCGGCTGATCAACGAGGAAGACCAGCGGGATGTTGTAGGAGTCGCACAGCACGATGAAGCTGGTCGCCTTCGCGCACGCGGCCGCGTCGATGGCGCCGCCCTTGAACATCGGGTTGTTCGCGATGACCCCGACCGACTGGCCGTTGATCCGGCACAACGCGGTGACGAGCGATTTGCCGTACCGCTCCTTGACCGGGAACACGCTCCCCAAGTCTGCGATGACCTCGATGACCTTCCGCACGTCGTACACCTTCGTGCGCTCCTCAGGCACGATCTCGTGCAACTGCGCGCCGCGGCCAGCTGAGCCTTCCGGCACCGGTGCGATCGGCGGCGCTTCGCCGTTGTGCGACGGGAGGTAGCTCAGGAACCGGCGCACGAGGTCGATCGCCTCTTCATCGGTGTCGGCGACCGCATCGGCGAATCCGGTCACCTCGGAGTGCAGTTTCCAGCCGCCGAGCTCCTGACCGTCGACCTGTTGCCCGGTCGCTCGGCTAACCAGCCCTGGGCTGGAGACGGCCATGATCGCGCCCTTGCGCATCACCGCGAAATCCGAGCTGACGGTGTGCCAGGCAGCGGAACCGAAGGAGTACCCGAATGCCGCCGACACCCACGGGTTGGTCCGGCGGCGCAGGAATCGCGTCCGGTCGTTGGCGTTGCCGAGCCCGGTACCTCCCATGACGTCGGGCATCCGCACGCCGGTCGACTCGGCCAGGTAGACCAGCGGCATCCCGCCGCGCGCGGTCAGGTCCTTGAGGTGTCCCATCTTCTTGTTGCTGACGGCACCGGAGGACGCGCCCTTGACCGTGAAGTCGTACGCGATGACGCCGGCGCGGCGCCCTACGATGCGTCCGGTGCCGGTCACCTTCCCGTCCGCGGGGGTCACGTGCTGGTCGGCGTCGACGTTCGACGTCGCGAACAGGCCCGTTTCGCGGAAGGAATCGTCGTCGAAGAGTCGGGAGACTCGTTCGCGGGCGTTGAGCTCGCCCTTCGCGGCCCGGGCGGCCAGCTTGCGTTCGCCGCCCATCGCCAGCGCGTGCGCGCGCCGCTCCGCGTGCCGGATCTCGTGATCGGTGGTCATGTCGTGGATTCGCCCTTCCCTGTTGTTCACGCGGTGGCGGTGCCGACGAGCGCGGCTCGACGTTCCTGGAACTCGATGAGAGACCGCGCGACCCGGCCGGCTTCGTCGACCGAACGGAAGACGGGCAGGCCGAGTCGTTGCGCCTGGAGCGTGTATTCGGCGACCGCCTGGTCCATGTCCGGCCGACCGTCGCCTTTGAGCACGAGGTACTGCTGGGTCGCCGCGCCGGTGCGGGCGTGGGCGTCGGCGATGCTGCGGATGATCGTGCCGGTCACATCGCCGTGCCGTTCGGCCAGGTTCCGCTGGATGATGCCGACGTTGAGGTGGGTGATGAGGACGGCCGGCGGCATCGATTCCAGCACGATGGACAGCAGGTCTCCGGCGATGGTGCCGCCGCCCACCGCGAGCGTGCCCGCCGGCGTGTCGATCGGATTCGCCAGGCCGTTCCCGGGCGGCAGGCCGAGCGACTCGATCCGCTCGACCGTCCGCTCCTGCAGGGGCGGGACGGAGAATCCGTGACGTGCCAGCGCATCCGTGGCCAGCACGCTGGCACCGCCGCCGTTGCCGAAGAGGACCGCATCTCGCGTGGCCGGGGGCGGACCGTCGACGCGGACGGTGGCGAATGCCAGCAGCACGTCGAGGAACTCGTCGAGGGAATCCGTCAGCGACATACCGCCCTGCCGGCACACCGCCGGCCAGAGCCGGTGGTTGCCCGCGAGCGCGCCGGTGTGGCTCGTCGCCGCGCGTGAGCCGGCCGCGGTGCGTCCTCCGGCGAGGAGCACGACCGGCTTGTCGGAGCCCCGTCGGGCGAGCAGATCCAGGATCGAGCGCGCCGCCGCGATCGACTCCAGGTACAGGCCGACGACGCCGACGTCCGGGGCGTCGAGCATGAACTCGACGAGTTCGGCAGCGTCCACATCGGAGGAATTGCCGATGCTGGTGACGCTGTGGAAGGCGATCCCGCGCGCCGCACCGAGCCGCAGGATGTCGACGCTGAGGCCGCCGCTCTGCGAGATGACAGCGACGCCTCCCGGGTTGAGCGGCGGGTCCGGGATGAAGCTGACCCGCGCCGCGGAGCTGTGCATCCCGAGGCAGTTCGGGCCGATGACGCGCGTCCCCTGCGCCTTCATCCGCTGAACGAGATCTCGTTCGAGCTCGACTCCCTCGGTCACCTCGCCGAAGCCGCTGCTGATGATCTGGGCGAACGCGACCTTGCCGGGATCGGTGGTCAACGCGTCCGCGACGGCCTTGGCCGGAAGCGCGACGTAGGCGTAGTCGACGGGTTCGGCCACTTCCTGCAGCGAGCGCAGCGCCGGGAGCCCCTCGATCTGCTCCGCCGAGGGGTGAATCGGGATCACCGTCCCGGAGAAGCCCGCCCGCCGGAGTCCGGCGATGTACCGGTTGGCGATGTTCGACCCGCTCGCGCTCGCACCCAGCACCGCGATCCTGCCGGGACGGAACAGGCGCTCGAAGGCGCTGTCCACGGTGCGCGTCCCGGTGCCGCATTCTGCTTCGGAGCCTGCGGCGAGGACCATCCGCGCGTCGACCGCGACCGCCTGCTCGGCGTCGACGATGACCGGATTGAGGTCGACCTCGACGACCTCCGGCGGCAATGTTGAAAGCAACCCGCCTTCGCCGCCGAGCCGAAGGACCAGTGCTACCAGCGCATCGAGGTCAGCCCGGACCCCGCCACGCGCCCCGCTCAGCAGCGCGGCTCCCTTGAGCTCCGACAGCATGTCGGTCACGTCCGATGCGGTCAGCGGGGCGATGCCGAACGAGACGTCGGCGAACAGCTCGACGAAGATCCCGCCGAGACCGACCATGACGACCCAGCCGGCCCCGGGCGTGCGCACCGCCCCGACGATGACCTCGTGTCCCGGGTCGGCCTTGGCCTCGACGAGGAAGCGATCGACCCGATGCCCGTGCGCGGCCAGTGCCGCGGTCATCGCCGCCGCCTCCGCGGCCAGGTCCTCCCGCGCAACACCGACGCGAACCCCGCCCGCATCGGACTTGTGGACCAGCGTCGGCGACACCGCCTTCAAGACCAGGTCACCGTCGAGCCCGTTCGCCGCGACGGCCGGATCGGAGTGCGCGGCGCCCGGCGGGACCGCGATGCCGGTGCTGCGCAGGATCTCCTTGGCCTCGGGCTCCGGCACGACTCGAGCGCCGGAGGCGACGAGGCCGGCGATTGCCGTTTGCAGCTGCTGTGGCAGCCGCGCGGAGTTCTCGATCAAGCGTCTTCCCTTCGTCGGCGCCTGGCACCCGGGTCGGGAGGCGGTTCGTAGCTCCGGCGAGTGTGACGGGACTCGCAATGGCCGGGGAATACCGCGAATCGTGGACCGGTGATGGCGGATCGCTATCGCGGCTGTCCACTCGCACCGATCCGGCAGGCGCGATAGCCGGTCCCGATCGGTGCGCAAGCCGGTCGGCTCTTCCTCGCACCTGGGCGGGCGCGCATGATGACCACAGCCAGGTCGCGGAGGATATCCGCACAGGCGCCCGCACATCCCTGGATTCCGGCCCTGCAGCGAAGCAGCGAGGAGAACGCCGTGGAAGATCGCACAGCCGTCGAAGCCACGAACGAACAGCGGGGAGAGTGCCCGCACCTGCGGCAGTTGTCGTTGGACCCAGCGCCGGAACAGCCGTTGGACGATCCCCCGTACTTCAGCGAACTGCGCGCCACCTGCCCGATCAGCGAGGTCGACCTCGGCGGCGGGAAGACCTCGTGGCTGGCGACGAGGTTCGACGATGTGAAGGCGATCCTGTCCGACACCCGGTTCAGCGCCAACCCGATGACACCGGGCTTCCCGGTCCGCGGACTGCCCGGCTCGGACCACCCCATGGCCGCCGACAGCATGATCCGGCAGGACGCGCCGCTGCACACGACGCTGCGCAGGTGCGTGGTCAAGTACTTCACGCCGCGGGCCGTCGAAGGTTATCGGGAGCAGGTCGAAGCCATCGTCGACGATCACCTGAACTCGCTCGCCGAGCAGCCCGGACCGGTCGACCTCGTTTCCCGGTTCGCCCTCGCGATCCCGACGACGCTGATCACCCAGCTGCTCGGCATCCCGATCGAGGACGCCCCGCGGTTCTTCGAGCTCACCGAGCGGCAGACGACGTTGTCACTGCCGAAGGAGGACATGTACCGCAGCGTCGAGGAATTCCGCGCCCTCGGACTGGAGTACGCGGCGCTGAAGGAGGCGAATCCGTCAGACGACCTGCTCAGCAATATCATCCGGGAGCAGTACGAAGTCGGCGGGATCACCCGTGATCAGCTCGCGGCACTGATCACGATCCTCATCATCGGCGGGCACGACACGACCGCGGGGATGATCGGGCTGTCGATCTTCACCCTGCTGAAGCGGCCGGATCAGCTCGCGCTGTTGCGCTCCGGTGAACGCCAGTGGGACGTCGCGATCGAGGAGCTGCTGCGCGTCCACTCGGTCGCGCGGATGGGGCCTCGTCGTGCCGCCACGGAGGACATCACAATCGGCGAGCACACCTTCCGGCAGGGCGAAGGCGTGGTCGCGTCCATCTGGTCGGCCAACCACGACGAGAGCAAGTACGCCCGTACCACGTGGGAGGACTTCGAGATCCCCACCGAGAAGCCGCAGCACCTCGCCTTCAGCTTCGGCCAGCACCAGTGCGTCGGGCAGAACCTCGCCCGGCTGGAGCTGATGGTCGCGCTGCCCAGGATCTTCGCGCGGTTCCCCGACATGCGGCTCACCGATCCCGAGGTCTCGCATCTGTCCTATCGGGACGATCGGGCGTTCTTCAGCCTCAAGGAACTCAACGTCACGCTCTGATCCCACGCCGAAAGCCCGCTCGAAGCCCTTGCACAGGCATCGAGCGGGCTTTCGTGTGGCACTAGTGCTTGATGGATCCACCGTCGACGACGATCGTCTGACCGGTCACGAACGAGGCACCTTCGGACAGCAGGAAACGCACCGGCCCGACGAAATCGTCCACAGTGGCCGCACGTTCGATCGCCCGTCCAGCGATGTTGGCCGGCTCGGTGTGCGCGATGTCCGCCGACAGCCCGGTGACGACCAGTCCGGGGGCGATGACGTTCACCGTGATCCGGAGCTCGCCGAGCTCGGCGGCCATCGACCGGGCGAACCCGATGACGCCCGCTTTCGAGGCCGCGTACGCGGCGATGCCCCCGGGGCCCTTGAACGCGGTGCCCGAGGAGAACAGCACGATCCGCCCGCCGTCGGACATCCACGGGGCACACGCCTGGACGGTGGCCAGAGTGCCGTGCAGGTTGACTTCGAGGACCCGGGCCCACTCTTCGGGCGGCATGTCCAGGAACGGTCCGGTGCGGCAGATCCCGGCGCAGTGGACCAGCCCGGACAGCGGGCCGTCCGCGCAGAGGCCAGCGACCAGCGTCGCAAGGCCGTCCCGGTCGGTCACGTCGCCCGCAACGTACCGCGCTTCCGGAACCGGGGCTTCGGGCGTTGCTGCATCCAGGACGACGACCGGCCGTTCCGCCGCGAGCGACTCGACCAGCCGGGCGCCGATGCCGGACGCGCCGCCGGTGACCAGGAGCGGCCCGCTCATCGGGACCGGCTCGCGACCAGGTGCTCGAGGCCCTTGATCGCGTAGTCCAGGACCATCGACATGATGCCCATGAACAGCAGGACGGCGAAGGACTCGGCCACCTTGAAATTGCTGGTGAGCACGACCAGCCGCTGGCCGAGGCCGTAGTACGCGCCGACCATCTCCGACAGGACCGCACCGAGCACGGCGTACACCGCACCCAGCCGCAGCGCACCGACGATGCTCGGCAACGCCGCCGGGAGCTCGATCTTCAGGAAGCGCTGGACGGGCGACATGGACAGCGACCGGGCCAGCTGCACGACGTCGTGGTCGATCCCGCGCAGCGCGCCGAGGGTCGACGTCAGCAGGACGAAGTACACGACGCTGCTGGCGACGAGTGCCTTGGGCCCGAAGCCGAGACCGAACCACAGGATGAAGATCGGCGCCAGTGCGGGCCGGGGCAGGCTGTTGGCGAGCGTCAGGAACGGAGTCGCGGCGCGTTCAAGCACCTCGGACCGCGAGAACACGACACCGGTCACGATGCCCAGGATGCCGCCGGCCGCGAGGCCGGCGAGCGCACCGGCGAACGTCGCGGTCACATCAGTCCAGAACGTGGCATCCCCGAGCTCGTCGACGAGTCCCTTCGCGACCGCGTCGGGAGAGGAGATGAACAAGGGGTTGATGAGTCCACGTTCGGATGCGAAGTACCAGCTGCCGACGAACACGATCGCGACCGCGCAGCGGATCGTCCACACCTGCAGCCGGACACGGCTCCGGCGTTTGCGCCGTTCGGCGAAGACCGCGTGTTCCATCGCGGAGCGGTCAGTGTCGGACAACCCGCGGGTCTGCGCTTCCTCGCCGATGGCTCTGTCCGAAACGTTGGATCGGCTCATGGGTCCTCCCGGATTTCTGCGCGAACGAGAAATACCGCTACTCCGCCGCTTCCGGAGCGCGCACCAGGTCGATGTCGGCAGGGGTGGCCGTGTGCGGCCCGCCGTTGACGATCACGGTCTGCCCGGTCAGGTACGCCGCTCCGGCCGAGCACAGGAACAAGCACACGGACGCGATGTCCTCCGGACGCCCGAGCCGGTTCATGGCGACGAACCGGGCGACTCGGGCTTCGACGTCGTCGTCGGCGAACCGGGACGCCGCGGTGAGCACCGCACCGGGTTCGAGGCAGTTCGCCCGAACGTTCAGATCCGACCACTCCCACGCCATGGTCCGGGTCAGGGATGCGAGCCCTGCCTTCGCGGCCGCGTACGCCCCGCGCAGCGGGTGCGCGTGACCGGCGGAAGCGGATCCGATGTTGACCACCGCACCGCCACCCAGGCGTCGGAACGTCGGCAGGCACGCGGTGGCCAGGTGGAACGCGCCGCTGAGATTGGCCTCGATCATGGCGTTCCACGCGTTGACCGACAACTCCTCGAGACGCGCGCCGAAGTTGCCGCCAGCGTTGTTGACCAGGATGTCCACCCGACCGAAGCGCTCCTCCGCCGCGGCGGTGATGTCGGCCGAGGTCTGCGGGTCGCGGATGTTGCCGGTGACGGCGACCGCGTCGCGTCCCCGCTCCCGCACGCGCGAGACCACGTCCTGCAGCGCGTCGGCACGCCGACCGTGGACGACCAGGTCGGCCCCGGACGCGGCGAACATGTCGACGACTGCGCCGCCGATACCGCCGGTCGCGCCCGTGACGACCGCAACCCGGCCATGAAAGTCGAACTGCACTGCGCCGAAAGGTGAAATCGCTTGTTGCGCCGATGTCATCGTGTTCCTCCGCAAGTCCGGTTCGGACCAGCGTCGCCACCGCGACCTCCTCCTCGCAACGGCCCGCGGGCTATCGGCGCGATAGCTCCGCACAGCGCCGATCTGTGTTGACAGCTGTGCGCCGGGTCACGGAGCATCACCGCACCGGCGTGGCACGGTGGGAAAGCGGACGATAAACCGTATCCGACGCACTCGGGCTGTTCGATGACGAACGTGTTCCCGAGAGGTACGCGACGTCGTCTCAGCCGCACCACGGTCCACCTCTCAACCCAGCGGAGTTGCAATGAGGCAGACCAGCACAGCGCATCCGAGGCCGGAATTCGCAGACCAGAGGAAGGCTCCTGACGGGCGCCCGGACGGGGCACCGATCGAGTTTCGCCGCGTCAGCCACAACTTCATCCACGGCCGGCGCGCAGTGCTCGTCTTGGAGGAGTTCGACCTGGACATCGGCGCGTCGGAGTTCGTCAGCATCGTGGGCCCGTCGGGCTGCGGAAAAACGACGGTCCTCTCGATGGCCGGAGGACTGGAACAACCGCGGGCAGGAACCGTGGCACTGGACGGCGAGCCGGTCAGCGGCACCTCCGACGGCGTCGCCTTCATGTTCGCCCGAGACGCGCTCCTGCCGTGGCGGCGAGTCCGCCGGAACGTCGAACTGGGCCTCGAAGTGCACAAAATCCCAGCGGCGGAACGCAAACAGCGCGCCGATGAGTGGTTGCGCCGCGTGCGGCTGGAGGAGTTCGCCGACTCGGACGTGCTGCACCTGTCGCAAGGCATGCGCCAGCGGGTCGCGATCGCGCGCACGCTCGTGCAGAGTCCCCGGGTGGTGCTGATGGACGAGCCGTTCGCGGCGCTGGACGCCCAGACGCGTGCGAACCAGCAACAGGAATTCATCCGGCTCTGGGAAGCCGAACGGCCCACGGTCGTCTTCGTCACCCACGACCTGGAAGAGGCGATCCTGCTCAGCGACCGGGTCGTGCTGATGGCCGCACGTCCTGGCCGGATCGTCGCCGACATCAAGATCGACCTGCCACGGCCGCGCACGCAGAAGATGCGCACCTCCTCCCCGGAATTCGCCGAATATCTGGAAACCCTCTCAGTTCGCCTTCGGGAAGAGGTGGCCGCGGCCGAGGAACGCCGGAAGGCGGACGAGGAGGACGCATGATCGCTCGGATCGAAGCCCCAGACGGCACCAGCCTGGCCTACCGGGTCGTGGGGCACGGCCCGCGTCCGTTGGTGCTGGTGCACTCGCTCGCCCTCGACGGCTCGTGGTTCGAACCGCTCGCCGCGGAACTCGGGGACGCGTTCCGCTGCGTCGTCCCCGATCTTCGCGGTCACGGCACCAGCGCGGGCACCCCGGATTCGATCTCGCTGGCCGCGCTCGCCGACGACGTAGCGCTCATCGCCGAGCAGCTCGGCCTGACTCGGTTCCCGGTCGTGGGGATCTCGCTCGGCGGGATGGTCGCCCAAGCACTCGCCCACCGCCGCCCCGGTGCCGTCGAGGCCGCGGTCCTCATCGCGACGACCGGCGCGTATGACGACAACGCGCGGGCCGGTGCTCTCGCGCGGGCAGAAGCCGCCCGGGCACCGGGTGGGCTGGCCGCGCTCTCCGACATGACGATGACCCGGTGGTTCGGCGAGTCCCGTCGGCCGGACCCGCTGATCGCCCGGGCCCGGGACCAGTTCCTCGACGGCGATCCCGCGATCCACGGAGCGTTCCTCGAGGCGATGACCGCCGTCGGCGAGTTCGACGTGCCACCGTCGGTGCCCGCGCTGGTGATCGGTGGCACCGACGACGTGAGCACCCCGCGCGCGGTCATCGAGAACCTGCACACGCGGATCCCGCACTCGCGGCTGCGTTTCGCGCCCGGCGGACACCTCGCCGCGTTCACCCATCCCGCACCTGTGGCGGCGCTGCTCCGGGAGTTCCTCGATTCCTCCGAACCGTCTTCCGCGCACATCGACACCTCGAAGGATGCCCGCGTTGTCTGATTCAGCCCAGCCGTCCCCGGAGGAGTTGCTCGACCACCTGCAGGCGGCGCAAACGCCCGCGCTGCTGATGCTCGTCGCGCACCTGACCGACGACCCGTCCGTGCTCCGCCCGCAATGGCGCCCGAACCCGGATCTGCTGCCCGCGACCGGTCTCGACGCGGAGACGGACGCGGAGGCCCGGGCGTTCTGCCTGGCAAAGCTCGAGCCGTACCTGCAGAACATCGCTGCGTGGCCGGTCGAGCCGTCCGCTGAAGTCCTCGAGGCGATCGCGGAGTGGGCGCTCGACCGCTCGGCCGGCGAAGACGCCGCGCTACTGCGCGTCACGTTCGTCCCACCGGGTACCGATCCTCGCGCTCCTAAGTGGACGAAAGACCAACTCGACCCGGCGCGGCCGATGCGGGTTGCCATCGTCGGGGCAGGCCTGTCCGGCCTGCTGGCCGGACTGCGGATGAAGCAGGCCGGCGTGGACTTCACCATCATCGAGAAGAACGACGACGTCGGCGGAACGTGGTACGAGAACGCCTATCCCGACTGCCGGATCGACGTGCTCAGCCACATCTACACCTACTCCTTCTTCCCGCACGACTGGCCGTCGTACTTCTGCAGGCAGAACGTGATCCACGACTACCTGCGGGCGTTCGCCGAGCAGAACGGACTGCTCGAGCACATCCGCTTCGACACCGAGGTCTCCTCGGCGACCTGGGACGACTCGCGGCAGCTGTGGTCGGTCACCACCACCGGGCCGGACGAGCGCTCCCGGACCGAGGACTTCACCATCGTCGTGTCCGCGGTCGGACAGCTGAACCGCCCGATGATCCCGCGCATCGACGGACTGGACACCTTCGACGGCCCGGCGTTCCACACCGCGCAGTGGGACCACGACGTCGACCTCACCGGCAAGCGGGTGGCGATCATCGGCACCGGTGCGACCGGCGTCCAGGTGGCACCGGCTATCGCGCGGTCCGCGGCGTCGCTGACGATCTTCCAGCGCAGCGCGCCGTACCTGCAGTCGACGCCCGAGCTCCGGCAGGAGATCCCCGAGAACGAGCGCGCGCTCCTGCGCGAGATGCCGCTGTACCGCGCGTACTACCGCTTCTCGATCTTCCTCCCGAGAGCCATCGGGCGGCTCGCCGCCGCAACCGTGGACCCGACGTACCCGCCCACCGAACGGGCCGTGTCGGCACCGAACGAGCGGCTTCGCGGCCTGCTGACGGACTACCTGCTCGGTCAGGTCGAGGATCGGCCGGACCTCGCGGCGAAGATCATCCCGGACTACCCGCCGGGCGCCAAGCGGATCATCCGCGACGACGGGACCTGGATCGACACGCTCAAGCAGGACCACGTCGAACTGGTCACCGAAGACATCGCCCGCATCGACGGGAGCGGGATCCACACCAGCAACGGTCACTACGTCCCGGTGGACGTCATCATCTTCGGAACCGGCTTCAACGCCTCGGACTTCTTGATGCCGATGAAGGTCACCGGCGCGGGCGGAGTCGATCTGCACGAGTCGTGGGGTGTCAACGCGTGCGCCTATCTAGGCCTGACCGTTCCGGACTTCCCGAACCTGTTCTGCATGTACGGCCCCAACACAAATCTGCTGCTGCACGGAAACCTGGTGCTGTTCATCGAATGCCAATCGGTGTACATCCTCAGCGCGATCGAGCAGTTGCTGGAATCGGGCAAGTCCTCCTTGTCGTTGCGCCACGACGTTTTCAAGAAGTACGAGGACGAAGTGTCCGAAGCGAGCGCGCAACGCGTGTGGGGATGGTCCAAAACGCACAGCTGGTACCAGAACGCGGAGGGCCGCTCGACCATCATGTGGCCGCTGTCGGCGCACCGGTACATCAGCAGCACCCAGGCCGTCGATCCCGAGCAGTACGAATTCCGCTGACCGCACCGCACTAAGGAGACCTGTCTCGCCGTGATCACCGAGAAGAACATCGTCGTCAACGACCTCGAGACCCGATACCTCATCGGGGGCGAGGAACGGGACAGCACCGTCGTCTTCCTCCACGACGGTGCGTGGGGCGCGTCTTCTGACGTCACCTGGGGGACGCTGTTGCCGCTCGCGGCGCAGACGCACCGCGTCATCGCTCCGGACCTGCTGGGATTCGGCGGTTCGGCCAAAGCCGTGCGGCTGGATCAGTCGCCGTTCGGCTTCCGGTTGCGCCACGTCTACTCGCTGCTCGACCAGATCGGCGCGAGCGGCCCGATCCACCTGGTCGGAAACTCCTTCGGCGGCTCGATCGCGCTCCGCGCACTGCTGGACGAACAGTTGAGCGGACGCCTCGCCTCGGTCACCTCGATCAGCGGTACCGGCGGCCCCTGGCGCAGCGCGACGAGCGCCGAACTCGCCAGCTACGACGGCACCCGCGAGGACATGACCAGAATCGTCCAGCTGCTGTGCGACGACTATCCCGGCATCCAGGAGCAGGTCGACGCGCGGATGCGGTGGGCGGCGATGCCGGGCCACTACGCCGGGATGCTGGCGCCGCACGCGAAACCACCAGAACCCTTGCGGACCGCGCGTCCGGCCGATCCCTACCCGGCACCGTTCGCGGACGTCACGACCCCGGTCCTGGTCTTCGATTGCGCGGGCGATCCGCTGGTCGAACGGGGCTGGGTGAAGCACCTGACCGACCGGTGCCCCGCGGTGACCGTCGCCCCCGTGCCCCACAAGCACGCGCCGAACATCAGCCACCCCGAGCAGACCTGGCGCCTCATCGCCGACTTCGTGAACGGAGCGTGAAACCGTGTTCGACGATCCCCACGACGCCGTCGCCGCCGCGAACGTCCCGCACGACAGGCTGTTCCGGCTCGACGGCAAGCGGTACGCCGTCCTGGGCGGCGCTGCAGGCATCGGCGAGCACGTCGCGCGCACGCTCGCTTCCCGCGGCGCGAAGCTGCTGCTCGTAGACGTCGACGAGGAGGCGCTGGATCGCCTCGCCGGCGAACTCGACGCCGACCGGTTCCTCGCCGACGTTTCGTCCGAGGACGGTGCGCGGTCCCTCGCCGAGTTCGCCGCTGGCGCGCCGCTGCACGGATACGTCGACGTCATCGGCCAGATGCAGCGCAAACCGCTGCCTGCCTTCACGCTCGCCGAGTGGGAAAAGGACTTCCGGGTCAACCTGACCCACGCCTTCCTCGCCGCCCAGCACCTGGCTCCGATGCTGGCGCGCCCGGACGCCTCGATCGTCTACGTCTCAAGCATCAACGGCACGCGCGCGGGCAGCTACGCCGCGGGGTACGGCCCGGCGAAAGCGGCACTCGAGGGATGGGTGCGTCAGCTGGCCGACGAGTACGGGCCGGAAGGGACCCGGGTCAACGCCGTTGCACCCGGGCTGTTCCTGTCCCCCCGCTTCCTCGCCGGTGCGCACGCCCGCACGATGATCGAGCAGTTCAGCGGCAAGACGATGCTCCGGCGGCTGGGCCAGCCGTACGAGGTCGCCGCGACCATCGCGTTCCTGCTCACCCCGGCCGCAGGCTACATCACGGGCGCCACGATCCCGATCGACGGCGGGGCGCGCGCGGTCGACGCGACCGGCCTCGACCTGCTCTCCCGCTGAGGCCTAGATCCGCGAGGATCGTCGGCATACGATGACCGGATCGACGGCAGCGGTGCCGTCGATCCGGCGGGAGTAGGGATAGAGCTTGAGATTCGAGCAGTTGCGCTACCTCGAGGCTGCGCTTCGCACCGGCTCCTTCCGCCAAGCGGCCCACGAGCTCGGTGTTTCGCAGCCGACCATCACCAACCAGGTGCAGCGGCTCGAAGAGGACCTCGGCGTAGTCCTGGTCTTGCGCGGAACGCACGGTGTGCGCCCGACGGATGCCGCCGAGCGGATCCTAGCGCACGTGAAGTCGGCGATCCGGGCCGAGGACCTGCTCCGGCAGGAAGCCAGCGCGATCGACGGCCTGAAGATCGGCAAGGTGGCACTCGGCACGGTGGCGATCGGAAGCATGCGGGTGCTGCCGCACGTGGTCCGCGAGCTGCACGAAGGGCACCCGAACATCCTGTTCGAGGTCGCCGAAGCCGGGAGCTACCTCGTGCGCGACGGTGTCCTGAACGGGAAGTTCGACATCGGCCTGATCACCCGGATCCCGCTGCCCGGTGAGCCGCCGGACGACGAGCGGCTGCACTACATCGACCTGATGACCGGACGGCTGGTCCTGTGCGTGCCCGACTCGCACCCGCTGGCGCGCGCGGAGACCTTCGACATCTACGACCTGGCTGGTGAACCGCTGATCTTCTTCACAGAAGGCAGCATCCTGCGGAAGGCGTTCGAGGAACTCGTCACCGGGATCGACGCACGCATCGTGTACACCAGCAACGGCGCGGAAACCGCGCAGCGGATGGTCCGCGCCGGGGTGGGGATCGCGATCGCGAACACGCTCGCGCCGTCGACGATCAGTGGCAACGGGGTGACGTTGATCCCGATCAACAAGCCGTGGGCCCAAACGACGCTGTCCGCGATCGTACGACTAGGGGAAATGCGCGGGCGGGTCGTCGATACCTTGCTGCGCCAGATCCGATCGTCCAATCTCTCAGCCGGGTGGGCATAGTGCGGAAAGGCTGGTACGGCGATAGCCGTCGGCTTCTTCTGCTGCGGCAGTCCGCTCTTTACAGTCCGAGTCCATGAAAGCCGTACACATCCAGGATCTGGACGGGCCATCGACCGTCGCCATCGTGGACCTCGCCTCGCCTGCCCGCCAGGAGAACGAGGTGCTCATCGACGTCCACGCAGCGGGCGTGGCCTTCCCCGAAGTGCTCCAGACCAGGGGCCTTTACCAGGTCAAGCCGGAGCTCCCGTTCATTCCGGGTGCCGAGGTGGCCGGAGTGGTCGCGGAGGCACCTCCAGGAGCGCCGGTGCGGGTCGGCGACCGGGTCGCTGCCCTGCCGTTCCTCGGTGCCTTCGCCGAACGAGTCGCTTGCCCCGTGGACGCGACGTTCCCCATCCCGGACGCGCTGGGCTTCGAATCGGCAGCGGCGATACCGTTCAACTACCTGACGGCCCACTTCGCGCTTTGCCGACGCGGCCGCATGTCAGCTGGCGAGACAGTGCTCGTGCACGGTGCCGCCGGAGGCGTCGGCAGCGCGGCGATCCAGGTCGCGAAGGCGTTCGGCGCAGGATCGGTGATCGGGGTGGTGTCGACGCCGGAGAAGGGCCGGACAGCGCTCGCAGCAGGGGCGGACAAGTACGTGCTCGTCGACGGTTTCAAGGACGCGGTCAAGGAAGCGACCGGTGGTCGAGGCGTCGACCTGGTCGCCGACACCGTCGGCGGTGACCGCTTCACCGACTCGCTGCGCTGTCTCGCCGCCGACGGGCGGATGCTCGTGATCGGCTTCACCGCCGGCTCGATCCCCGAAGTGAAGGTCAACCGCCTCCTGCTGAACAACCTGGACGTGGTCGGAGTCGGTTGGGGCGCGTACGCCAAGGCACGCCCGGGTTACCTCCTCGATCAGTGGGCCGAGCTCCTACCCAAACTCGAATCCGGCGCTATCACCCCGCCAATCGGCGGAAGCTACGCCGTCGGTGAGGTCCGCGAAGCGCTCGAAGCGATCGAGCGCAGGCAGGCGATGGGCAAGCTCGTCCTCCGCTTGCGGGAATGACCGGTTCGGCTGGTGGCTGTCCACCTGGCATGAATCAGACCGGACACCACAGGCGCTCTCCAGGAGTCGAAAACCGGCGAGTGGACGCCGAAATTCCTCTGCCGAGGAATGCCGAGCGAAGAGGACCGGGAGCAATTCGCACTGTCCGCACCTGAACTGCTCTCGGACTGCGCCGCAGGCACGAAGCAGGGCGGAACGACCTGTCAGGAAACGTCATGCAATCGAACATGCCCAACTTGGATGCATCGTCCGTCCGTGCCCGCAAGCAGCAGGCGAAGAAGGCCACCGGCGTAGCCGTTTTCGGCACTTTCATCGAGTACTACGATTTCAGCGTCTACGGGTACGTGGCCGCGACGTTGTCGGTGGTGTTCTTCCCCAGCGACGATCCGACCGTCGGCCTGCTGAACACGCTGCTCGTGTTCGGCTCGGCTTTCCTCGTCCGGCCGCTCGGTGCGCTCTTCTTCGGTTGGCTCGGCGACCGCAGGGGGCGCCGGGCCAGCCTCATCTCGAGCATCACCGTCATGGGAGCGGCGGCCGGTCTGACCGGCATGTTGCCGAGCTACTCCCAGCTCGGCGTGTGGAGTCCCGTTCTCCTCGTCGTTCTGCGCATGGTGCAGGGTTTTTCAGCTGGAGGCGAGGTCGGCGGCGCGTCCAGCTACATCCGGGAATGGGCCGAGCCCAGTAAGCGTCCGGTCTACCTGTCGTTCATCCCCACGTTCGCCCAACTCGGCAAGGGGGCCGCCGCGGGGATGGCCGCGCTCGTCGGCGGTGCACTGCCTGCGCCCGCCATGGAGTCCTGGGGTTGGCGGATCCCGTTCCTGCTCGCGTTGCCGCTGGGCGCGCTTTGCCTGTACCTGCGTCTGCGTGTTGAGGACAGCCCGGAATTCATCGAACGCCGCAAGCAAGGTGCCACCGAACGACCGGTCCGCGAACTGTTCCGCGACCACCGGAAACCCTTGGCCAAGGTGTTCACCCTCGCCCTGGTGCAGAACACCGGAACCTACATCGGCACGGTTTTCGTCGCGATCTACTTCAGCAGCATCCTCGGTTTCTCCAAAGGAACCGCATCTACCCTTGTCCTGGTCGCCGTCCTGCTCGCCGGGGTGCTCATCCCGTTCGCCGGCCAGCTCTGCACCCGATTCGGCGCCAAGCGAATCCTGTTCTCGTCGTACGGCGCCTACGTCGTGCTCACCGTTCCCTCGTTCGTCCTGATGAACCAGGGATCAGTTGGGCTAGCGATGGCCGGACTAGCACTGGTCATGCTGCCCTATGCGCTCTGCCAGGCAGGCACCTCCGCCAGCATTCCCGAGTTCTTCCCAGTCCAGATTCGCACCACCGGCGTGGCATTCGGACACAGCATGGGTGCTTCCGTGGCCGGTGGCGGCGGGCCATACCTGGCGACCTGGCTCATCGGGGTCAGCGGAAACACGTTCGTTCCCGCGTTCATCCTGGTCCTGGCCGGTGCTCTTGGCCTGACGGTGCTAACACTGACCGTCCGCGAAACCGCCGACAGTTCCGCCCATCTCTACCGATGAGGGAAGTCGATCCTGCCAGCCGCATCTCTTCAACGCTGGACGTGATCACCAGTTCGCATCCTCAGTGGTCGATCCACTGCACCGCGGTGCAGAAGAGGCGCAAGCAGCGAGGAAACCCGCGGAGATCGCCTCGCCGACTCCGACAGGCTTTACGCGCGCAACTCCAGGAGGTGCCGGCCGGTACCAGTGGTGACTAGCAGCTTGGCCACCTGGTCGCGGGGAATCGAGGACGCGCCGAACAGCCGAGCCTCCCCGGTGGGGGTTCGCGACCAGGTGGCGGCCTGGTCCATACGGCCATCGCTGGCCACCACCCAGGCTACGAAGCGGTCGTCTGGCGGCAGGTTCTCCACGTGCAGGGAAACCGCAGTCCCCCATGGACGGCTTTCCAGGTTGCCGTGCCCGTGCGAGGTCACACCGACCGCAGCCACCAGGTCGGCGCCCTGCGGCGCCCAGGAGACCGCGGCCATGCCGCCGAGCGCTCCCGCACCGAGCAGGACCGCTGCGGCAGCGGCCAGCAACCACCTGCGCTTGCGCGGTGACGCCGTTCGTTCGGTGCGGGCGTTCAGGATCAGCTCTGCCCACATCGACTCCGGCGGTTCGACCGCCTTCGGCGGTGTACCGGCGCGGTGCAGCAAGCCGGGAAGGCCTGCGTAGCCGGACAACTCTTCCCGGCACTCGGCGCAGCAGCCGAGGTGTTCCTCGAGCTGTCGACGCTCGTCCGGTTCCAGACCGCCGAGCACGTAGGCCCCCAACAGCTCGCGGATCGCCGCGTGCTCCTCGTTCACCGGATAACCCCCATTTCTTCCAAAGTCATTCTCAACGATCGCACCGCGTAGTAGGCACGGGACTTCACGGTTCCTTGCGGAATGCCCAATTGCTCCGCGGTTTCGGCCACGCTGAGCCCCTGGAAGTACAGCGCGACGACGACGGCGCGGTGCTGCGCGGACAGTCGTTGGAGCGCCTCCCCGACGAGCCAGCCGTCCAGCATCCGGTCCAGCTCGTCGGTAGCCGGCAACGCCTCGACGGCCGCGTCGTCACGGACGAAGCGCGGGCGACGCTGGGCGGCACGCCAGTCATCGATCAGGATGTTCCGCGCGATCGAGAACAGGTACGACCGCGGGTCGCCGCGGTCGGGATCGATCGAATCCAGGTTGCGCCACGCCCGCAGCAAGGTCTCCTGCACGACGTCCTCGGCGCGCTGCCGGTCGACCGTGTACCGCAGGACGAACGCGATCAGCATGCCTCCGTACTCCTCGTACATTGCGCGGAGCAGTTGCTCGTTCGCCGTCATCGCACTCCGTCCAGCATCGGCCGATCCCTCCTGCACCCGGGTGTACGTCGCGAGCGCATCCGCGGTTCGGTCATCTGCCAACGGATTTTCCCATGCACCCTTTCATCCTGTCTGGCCTGTGACCGCGAAGCACGACCGGCACTGCGCGGCTTGCACCGCCGCAGGGGTGAAGCGATCAAGACCTCCGCACCGGCAAGCTGACCCGTGAACCGGTCGTCCGTGGATAGCTGTTGCTGCCCACGGACGACCGGTTCTCCCGCATCACCGCAGTAGCCGGAAAGCCATTCGCAGGTCGTGCTCCGCGACATCGCGACCGAGCACGACACCAGCTTCGTCAGCGGTCCGCGTGTGCAGACCGGACCAAACTCGGGCGTCGACCATTTCGGCGGTGAGCTGCGACCATTCCGTATAGGTGCGGTACTCCCCCGGAGCTGTCGAGCTGCCGATCGTGACGGCTTCGTCGGGTTTTGCACCGGTCAGCGCTGTCAACACGGCTTCCGCTGCACCGGCATAGGTGTTGTGCCCGCTGGGATAGTCGGGGTGCAGCGGTGTCGTGGCCTCCGGTGTCCAGTCCGGATCTGGTGTGGTGCCCGGATCCTCGTCACCGTCGTCGGCTGCCCGGATGGCCGTGACAGGCCGCCAGCGAGCGTAGGTGTACTTGCTGTCGGAGGCGGCAATTTGCGTGTCCACGAGCGCGACGTTGAAGATCGCCACCGTACCCACCCGCTGGAACAAAGGCTGCCGGGACTGCTCAAGCGCAGAGCGCAGGACCCAGGTGTAGGCCTCCTGGGTGGACTGCTCCCAGAATTCAGCCGTCCTGGTCTGTTCGTCGGTGCGCGCCGCACTGCCCGCGACGCCCAACGCGCGAACCTCGGCCAGATCGACCCGGTAGCGTTCGGAGCCGAGCTCGGGTGGCGGCCCCAACCGGAACTGCGCCGGGTCGTCGAGCAAGAACGGCTTCGCGTACCTCGATCCGGCTTGGATGGCGGCCCCGTACGTCGGCGGCGTTGGCTGCCAGACCCCGGGGGCTGGTTTCGCTGGTTGGTACGTGCCGTTGACCGACTCCGGATCCAATCCGTCGTCCTCTCGATCCGCCAGCACCAAGCGCGCCTGTTCGCGGCCGACGCGAATGCCCCGATCCTCAGCTGGGCCGTCCGGGATTCGATCCAGGGTTCGCTCCAGAGCGGCGTTCAACTCCGCCTCGCGGCTTGGCACCAGGTCCGACAGCGCGGTGTGGACTGCTGATGCGATCGCCGCCTGCTCGTACTCGTGCGGCTTGCCCGCCCCGAGCCCAGGGCGAACCGCCCGGGCCGCGGCGAGCCAGGAGATCGCCCACAGACGATTCTTCGTGACCTGTGCTGATGCCGGGATGCCCGCCGCGTTCACGGTTGCGGCGGTCACGTCGTACCACTCCAATGCCACATCCGCAGCTGGCTGGCCGACTGCGGGTGGCACCGCAACCGTCGCTCCGACCACGACCGACACGGCGACCGCAGCGGCGTTGCCCCTGCTTCTGGACATCCGACCTCGTTCGAGCGAACCTCTTCCCACGTCCAGCTCCTTCGTCGGTGTTCACCTTTCGATGCCACGTACGAAGAAAGCAGCAAACAGGTTCACGACCGATCCGACTCCGACCATCCCGTCTGCCAGATAGTCGCGTCGAGCTCAGGCTCAAGCTCGCCGGAAACGACCATCCCGGTCAGGTAGCCGGCCCACGGCGCACAGAGCCGTGTGAGTCGCCGCCCGCCGAGGTTCGCTCTTCGCAGTCTTGAACGTTCCGAATTGCATATCCACCGCATCGAGTTCGTCCCCACTCCCCCGACGCCGCGGTCGGCGACGACCGCTTGAATCCGCGCTGTCTGCCTCGGTCACTGCGCACCCCGCATCCAACACCGCCCGATGAGGCAGTGCTGGAACTCCGGCACACCACGCTTGTGACGCAGCACCCGCTCAACATGACCCGAATAGCCGAATGCCGACGCCAAGGGCAAGAGACACCGACCAACCCCCGCCGACCGGCGGCAATCAGGACGAGATCCGGGACATGCTTGATGCCGCGTACACGCTTGCTCTCGGCATCCGGGTCGAGAACGAGCGACGCGGGGATGGAGAGGTTGGCTGGTTCCTCGAGCTTCTCAACGACAGCCCTGTGTCCACAATGGATTTTCGCACTTGGTTTCTTCCTGCCGCCGTCGTTGTTGGCGGCGTGCACCCGCGCGATCTCACTTTGAGTTGCTCGTCCCGCCGCTGCTGTTTCGACGGAGTGCGGGTGCGGTGGTCGTAGTAGGTGGAGGGGGCGAGGTTTACGCCGAGCTCTGTGAGCGCGGCGCAGATCGACTCGACACCCCATCGCAGGCCACCAGCCTCACGGTGGCCCTGATGTTCGGTAATGAACTCCACGATCAGCGCTGTGGCTGGTCGATCTCGGCCGCGAAGAAAGCCGACGCCGCCTTAAGAATCGCATTGGCCCGCTTGAGCTCGGCGTTCTCCCGCCGCAGCCGCTTGAGCTCCTCGGACCCCTGGGTGCTCACCCCAGGACGGGCTCCCCCGTCGATCTGGGCCTGGCGCACCCACCGGCGCACCGTCTCGGTAGTCCCAACACCCAGAAGCTCCACGACCTTCTGGATCGCCGACCACTCCGAGGAATGATCACCGCGGATCTCGGTGAACATCCGCACCGCCCGCTCACGCAACTCCGGCGGATACTTCTTCGAACGCGACACGACTCCATCCTTCCCAACAGATGAAGTCTCCAGACACACCGGGGCGACTCAAGCAGGACAAACAAGAGCTCATCGACGCTGCCAATGTTGTGAAGCGACTCTGGCAGGATCAGCAGGGCATGGCGCTCTGGGATGCAACCGAGCAGGAGCGGTTGACAGAGCAGACTCGGCAGCTTTTGGCCGAGGCCGCTGACCCGAACGCTGACGAGGAGACCGTCGTATTGAAGGGGCGACAAGCTGCGGTAAACGTGCTCAGCACCGGTGGTATGTGGAGCAGGCGGGCAGCCCAACACGCCCTGTCGGGGACCGACGTTGACATCCGCCAGTGGAGTGCATCCGGATGGCAGGATGCCACAGATCAGGATGAACGCGCGACGGTGACACGGATCGCGGAGATGAGCGATCGGGAAGGTCTGCGCCAGGCTGCCGAAGCAGCTCTGGCAGGTACCGACGAGCAGGTCCACGAGTTCTTGAAGAACCAGGACTACGAGAACCGTGTCACCGACGACCGGCTGCGGACTGTCCAGATCAAATCCGCCGCGATCGGCCCAGCAGTTGAAGAAGCCGCCGAAGCCGCTCTCAACGGCACGCCTGATGATGTGCGGCGGTTCTTGGAAGAGGGACAGTTCAGAACCCGTGATATCGACGTGCGGATCAATGCAACCCGTATCAAGGACGCCGGAGAACCCAGGACCCAGGCTTCGGCTGAAGCGGCACTACAAGGACCGCCCGGCTGGACCGAGGACTTCGTCCAATCGGGACAATATCTGTCCCAGCAAAGTGACGCCAAGGCTGCCACGCATGCTGCGGAGATGGAACGCTTGGTTAATCGGGGCATGGAAGCGGCCGCGCAGGCCATGCAGGACGCCTACACAGCCGCAGAATCAGCGGCAGTCGCCCGCAACGCGGCTGAGGAAGCCAGCGGCTACGCCCAACAGGCTCAGGTTTCTGCCGCCCAGGCCGCTGACTATGCCGCTCAAGCCCGAGCCTCGGCCGATCAGGCACGCACATCGGCCGAAAAAGCCCAAGCGGCGATGGCGGCAGCCCAAGGCGCAGCCGACTCCGCGAGGCAAAGTGCACATGCCGCGGCAGAATCGGTAGCGCGGGCGCGGTACTTTGCGACTCAGGCCCACAACTACGCTGTCACTGCCTACATGGCCGCCGACCGGGCACGTGCTGCTGCTCTAGAGGCCGCCCAGGATGCCGCAGCCGCAGCGGCCGCAGCGGCAGCCGCACTGCGTGACGCCCTCCAACAGCACCAAGCCGAATACCAGGAGAAAATTAAGAACCCGCCAAAAATCACCGAAGCTGACATTTCTCTCGTTGCCTACGAATCAGAGAAATGCCGATTAGTCTACGAAGATGGGACAGTGGAGCAAACCACATGCCCAGAGAAGGGGACGATCGACAAAATCATCAAGGAATCCTCCGGGACGCTGGACACATACAAAGAGCACACGGGCAATGTTTCGAGGATACTGGGCACATCTCAACGGGACTTGCCGCGGGTGGAATTATCTTCATGTCCACCGGCATTGGGGGTGGAGTCGGTGTTGGCCTTGGAGTTTCTTCTCTAATTGTGGCCGTTGTCGGAGGTGCGGTTTCTGAATTAGGCAACATGTTCTGTTGATTGGAAAGTTGCGATGGAATCGAGACTGAACAAGCCTGATCGAATGAGCCCGGCGCTCGCTATACCGCTCATTGTTTCCGTCTTACTGGGCGGCTTCTTTTTGTACGAGGGATTCAATATGCAGGAAGATTTTCCTGGGAGTGAAATAGGTCTAGTTTTTTCTCGAATAGGGTTCGGCATCTTAATCTTGGTGAATGTTATTTTCCTCGCCTGGTACTGGCGTAAGAGGCGTTTCAAGAAGTAGGCTCGGCAGATCGCGGGAGTGCTATAGCGTTTACTTCGGGGTGGCGATCCACAAGGGGATCGCCACCCCGAAGCTTTTCGATCCTGAGCTCTCTAAATCCGTTTTCCGGCTCGAAGGTGAGCGGGCGATCGCCAGGTATCTCGTGTCGCATCATGTGTGGCCAGGGATCGGTGCTGGCAGCACGTTGGCGGGTTTCGCCGTCGCCATCGACTCCAGATGGAGCTACTCTGAGTTTCCTGCTCGCCTGTTGTGCGCTGGCCGTCGCTGGATTGCTGAACCACGGTGTCGTCGTCCCCGCTGTCCTTTTCGCAATCCTGGTCTACAGCGTTGAGGAGATCCTGCAGACTACCGGTTCGTGGGAACTCTCCTTTGAATTGGCGCCGCTGGATCGTGCTACCGAGTACCAGAGCGTCTTCTCCGCCGCTCTTTCCCTTGGCACCGTGGCAGCTCCGGTGGTGATCCCAGCATCGTGGCCAAGTTCGGTGATTCCGCTCGGTCCCGACGAGCCGGCCACGCGGCGGTCATTCCCCACCGCCCACGCGTCGGCCGGTCGCGATATCGGCCTTGGCCGACTCCGCACACTGCCCGACGCAAGCGTGCACCTGGGAACCGGTCACCGATCGGCCGACGGGAACTGCGGAAACCCGGACTCGCAGGTAGTTCGCCTCGCACGCCACGCAGGCCAGGCCGTCAGCCTGCAGCTCGGACAGACCTTCAACAAGCTCGTTCGGGTTCATCGGGAACCACCACCCGAACGGCGGCGGTTGCGCACGACGTCAACGGTGGCGGAAACCAGAAGCTCACGGCGGGTCTGGTTCCGTGTAGATGCTGTACGAGCCGCACCGGGGCGCAAAACCCCAGGTAAGCGACGTGGGGGGTTGATCTAGTTCAAGATCAACCCCACTTTGTCCCCATCTTTGCCTCAGCCCTCTAGCTGCATGTTTGCCAGCGCCTCGGCTGCCGAAATACTGACAATCCCACGGTGCATGTACACGTCCTGGGTCATGCTGACGTGCTCGTGACCGAGGTAATCGGCGATCTCGCGAGCGGTCAACCCTCGCCCGTCAGCTCCGTAGCGACCAGGTGCCGGAAGGCGTGCGGGTGCAGGCCCTCCCAACTACAGCAGTAGGGCAGCCGCACTTGGGCGTTTTGGCTGGAGAGCAGAACAATGGGGCCGTTGTGATCACGAGGCAGCCACCTCGCGAGCCTTCGGCTGCGCGCCGACGAGGCCGTGACACGGTTTGCCCACAGTCCAAGTGCGTGGCAAGTCCGAGCAGTCACCGGTTCCAAGGGCGACCGCCGCTACGCCTGGTCCACGAGATCCGCCTGGCTTAGTACTGCAACGGCAGTTCGATTGGTTCGTTGTGGATCATGGTTGTTGTGGTGGTTGATGTTGCTGTTGGGGAGTTGGATGGGTTGTGTGCGCG
>NZ_JBSFBZ010000081.1:0-26988 GCF_053593195.1 Saccharopolyspora sp. NPDC002376 | reverse complement strand
GGCCAGCTGGTGGGCCAGGCCGGTGCCGGCGCCCGAGACGACAGGTCCTTGGTAGAGCACGCCGAAGCGGCCAGATCTTGGAAGAGTCAGTCCCGGGCGCCGACACCGATCCTTGCAGCGATCCATCCAGAACCGCTGGATTACACACTCACAGATCTTGGAGCAGAATAGGCAGGGTCCGGCAATGCGTTCAGCGACACTGAATACACTTGGTGACGCTGCGTCACAAGCTTGGTTGAAGCTGGACGGCTGCCTCTCCTTGCCTGGTGTTCAGCCGCCAAGCCACAGGGACCATGCTTGGAGACAGCCGGATTTTGGGAGTGGGGCGTGGTGCACCTGAACAGGTAGTCAACATCGTCCGGCTTCACGGAGCTGGGCTTACCGGTGTTGAGGTGTGCCTTGTTCAGCAGCGTTGGGTTCACGCTGGTCCTGTTCGTGCTCGCTCTTGCCCTCCTGATCGCCGGGGCTTACGGGGCCTGCATCGCGTTCTCAACCACTTCAAGGCCACTCCCGGTAAGCAGGTGGTGAAGTTCAAGCTCCAAGCTCGGAAGACCTCGGTTGAGCTGTACGTGGCGGACCGGGAGCACTTCGAGCCTGTTCAGTTGGAATACCCGGTAGCGGACAGGGATCTGCCTGGGGCAGGGTGAAGCGGGCCCATGACGTTGTGGTTGACCGTTTGCACTTGCTAGGCCGGCTGCGGTCGCTAGGGAGTGATCTGCCGATCGTTTTGCCTAGAAGCGGGGTCGTCTCGTCTCGTTTCCGATGGTCGGAGATCGGCGAGGCCATGCGATGGGCGTCTGCACTCCGACGCTCCATACCGCGGTGACGCTGGTGTTGAACTCATCAGGGAGGCAGGGGGGTGATTCGACCGTATGTTCCTGCGCCGCGATCTCCTTGGATACGGTGGGTAGCAGTCGATGTAGGGAGTGTAATGGGGCGATCCGGTGCGACCCGTAGGGCGCGACCGCTGGTCCGTGCGGTGGTGGCAGCGGCGTTGTCATCTGGCGTGGCGGTCCTGATCAATATCGCTACGTCTGACCCGACTATTTGGTGGTCGTGGATCGGGGTCGTCCTTCTGACTGCCATGGTGGGGGTCGCGAGTTGGCGGTGGGAACATCGCCAGAGCGCCGATGCCAAGTGGTCCGCTGGCGGCGCTGCTAGGCAGGAGCTTTTGAAGCGGGCTCGACAACTCCGGGAGAGCGGCGACTTTGCAGGTGCGGAGGAAGACCTTCGCACACTCCTAGGTCAAGTCCGTACAGAAGTTGGTGAGGAGCACCCCGACACCCTGACTGCACGCAGCAACCTAGCTTTGGTGTTAAAGGAACGTGGGGAGCTGGCTGAGGCCGAGACCCATTTGCGGGCGGTGCTGAAGGTCTGCCAACGGGTCTTCGGTGACGAGCACCCCAGCACTCTGGCCACACGCAACAACCTCGCTTCGGTATTGCAGGCGCGTGGGGAGCTGGCTGAGGCCGAGACTGAGTTTCGGGCGGTGCTGAAGGTCTGCCAACGGGTCTTCGGTGACGAGCACCCCGACACCCTGACCGCACGACATAACCTCGCTTCGGTATTGCAGGCGCGTGGGGAGCTGGCTGAGGCCGAGGCCGAGTACCGGGCGGTGCTGAAAGTCCGGCAACGGGTCTTCGGTGACGAGCACCCCGACACCCTGACCACGCGACATAACCTCGCTTCGGTATTGCAGGCGCGTGGGGAGCTTGAGCAGGCCGAGGCCGAGTTTCGGGCGGTGCTGAAGGTCTGCCAACGGGTCTTCGGTGACGAGCACCCCGACACCCTGACCGCACGACATAACCTCGCTTCGGTATTGCAGGCGCGTGGGGAGCTGGCTGAGGCCGAGGCCGAGTACCGGGCGGTGCTGAAAGTCCGGCAACGGGTCCTCGGTGACGAGCACCCCGACACCCTGACCACGCGACATAACCTCGCTTCGGTATTGCACGATCGTGGGGAGCTTGAGCAGGCCGAGGCCGAGTACCGGGCGGTGCTGAAGGTCCGGCAACGGGTCCTCAGTGATGAGCACCCCGACACCTTGACCATACGTAACAACCTCGCTGCGGTATTGCACGATCGTGGGGAGCTGGCTGAGGCCGAGACCCAGTACCGGGCGGTGCTGAAAGTCCGGCAACGGGTCCTCGGCGACGAGCACCCCGACACCCTGACCACACGCAACAACCTCGCTTTGGTGTTGAAGGAGCGTGGGGAGCTGGCTGAGGTCGAGACTGAGTTTCGGGCGGTGCTGAAGGTCTGGCAACGGGTCCTCGGCGACGAGCACCCCGACACCCTGACCACACGCAACAACCTCGCTTCGGTATTGCACGATCGTGGGGAGCTTGAGCAGGCCGAGGCCGAGTACCGGGCGGTGCTGAAGGTCCGGCAACGGGTCCTCGGTGATGAACACCCCGACACCTTGACCATACGTAACAACCTCGCTGCGGTATTGCAGGAACGTGGGGAGCTGGCTGAGGCCGAGACCCAGTACCGGGCGGTATTGAAAGTCCGGCAACGGGTCCTCGGCGAGGAACACCCTCGAACCCTGACCACACGTAGCAACCTCGCTTCGGTATTGCACGATCGTGGGGAGCTTGAGCAGGCCGAGGCCGAGTACGAGGCGGTGCTGAAGCTCCGGCAACGGGCCCTCGGCGACGAACATCCCAAAACTCTGACCACACGGGGGCTGCTTGAGGATCTGCGTTCTCACAGGCCTGCTCAGCTGGAACCCCCAGAAGTGGATAGGAGCCCTGCGGAGTCGGGTTGAATCTGACCCGTAGTGTGCGGGTCCCCGTTTGCACTTGCTAGGCCGGCTGCGACCGCTAGGGAGTGGCCTGCCGGTCGCGATACCGAATCCGCGGTTCCCTCATCCCCGGAACTACCCCCACAAAAACTCTCCTCCTGGCGTCCGTTCAATGGGGGTCGCCGGGGTGCGCGGGCGCGGTCGGCCGCCAGGCCGCAGGCGCAGCCCGCGCGGGTCCCCGGCGGGCGCCGCCTTGGCGGCGCCCCTTGATCATGTAGAGAGAAATTCGGCAGTCGTGCCTGTCTTCGCTACTCGACACGGCCGGATGGGACTCTGCGGCCAGCGCCACTTTCGGGCGGAGTGCCAGGGCTTCACCGGCATGGAAGGGGACTTCGGCCACGGTGCCCCTGCCGAGCTCTATATCCGGTGGAGTCCGCGCCCGCATGGTGAAGGTGTCACTGTGCGGGCGCTGTCGCATGCTCGACTGGTAAAGGGAGTCGACGAAGACCGAGATGCGGCAGATCTTGCCGACCGGTTCACCTCAGCCGAGGTCACCGCCGTTCCGTTGATCGCGACATTGCCCGAGACCAACTCCGACGGGCGGTTTCCGGCCTCATTCAACACAGACGTGTTCGAGTCTCGGTTAGCCGTTCTTAGCGTTGTGGTTGACGTGGGTTGGGACGCAGAGCAGCAAGTACGTCGGCGGCGTGATCGAGGGCGGGTAGCCGCACGACCCAGCGGGCAATTCCCCACCGTTCCCGGGCTGCGTGCAGCTGCTTGACGATCTCGGTGATGCTTCCGATCCACAGATATGGCACTGCCAGCAGATCCTCGACCGCGGTGTCTAGCCGTTTTGCTATGGGCGCGGCAGCGGCTTCGCGGTCGTCGGTGACAATCACCTGCTGGACCAGTGCTTCCAGCGGCGGCACGGTGACGCCGGCGGACTGCGCCCCCGCGTGGATCAGTGCCACCTGTTCGTCCACGCGTTCCGGGTGCCACGACACGGTATGGCTGTGCCCGTCGGCAAGCGTGCGACCGAGACCGGACAGTCCGACGGCGTCGGCGTGTGCGCCACCCCACCGCAGCAATGCCCGGTTCCCACCGCCGACAAGCAGCGGTATTCGTGGCTGCACTGGTCGAGGAGCGTTGAGCTGCACGTCACGCAGCGCTGACAAGTCCTTGGCGGGCACGACTTCTCCATCGAGCAGCATTCGTACCGCCGCTGCCATCGTCGTCAACCGCTGCACGCGCGCGGATGAGGACGGACGATTCCGGCCTGTCATCTCCCACTCAGCGGGCGTGTGACCGGCGCCGATACCGAGCTCGGCGCGGCCATGTGAGACGACGTCTAGGGTCGCGACGTCTGCGGCGATGAGCAAAGGATCGCGAACGCCAGCGTTGACGACGTAACTGCCCAACCGCAGTGACGACGTCACGCCGGTTGCAGCCGCTAGCGCTACGAAAGGCGACGGGCCGCTCCCAGGGTGATCAGATACCAGCAATGCTCGACATCCGATGGCCTCGCACCGCCGCGCTAGCCCTGTCCACGACTCGGTGTCGCAGGGAGATGCCTGCACCGAGATCTCGACTCGCTGATCATGCATCTAGGCATAGTGACACTAAAGGACCTACGTAAGCATTTCCGTCGAGGAGATCGCCAGAGATCACGGACTAACTCAGGGAGCCGGAGGCTGGGATTGGTTCGGCGGCACCGTTTTTCGGTGTCATTCGGGGATGCGTTTCCGGCGGGGGCGTTCTTGCTGTAGCAGCCCAAAGTGCTCACTGGCCCTGAGTGCCAGCGCTTCAGTGGATGGTCGAGCGATGCCGGGAGGACGCACCGCCCGACCATCCGGGGTGCCTGGTCGCCGTTGAGGGGCTGATCGGCGGGCACCTGGGGACGGCGGGAGCACAGGCCTGGGAGGGAGTTTCCGCCACGGTTCCCCCGCCGAGCTCTATGTACGGTGGAGTCCGGCGAGAACCTGGCGGATCACTTCCGGGTCGCGGGTGAAGCCGTTGCGGCTTGGCGTCGATGCCGTTTCGACGCGTGGGAGTTCCCGTGTTTCTGTTAGCGCGAGTTCGTCGGCCTTGGCCTGATCGAGCAGGTGCTCAACCGTCAGCGCGCCCTCGCCTGCCCCGGCATGCTTGCCGAATTCGCCGAAGTGGCGCACAGCCCACCATCCCGCGAGCGCAACGACGGTCGCTGCTGCCATAAGCAACGATGTGATCATCGGTCCGTTCTCTCTGAGGTGATCACAACGCGGTCGTTGAGCTCGCCGGGCGTACTGTCGCGCAGCTGGGCCACCAGTGTGTCCATAGTGTTGGCCAAGTTCAGCCGCTCAGCGGGGGTCCAATGGCCTGCTTCGATATCGCCGACCGCATACCCAAGTGCCAAGATCGCGCACCGGATCGTCCTCGCGAGGTCGCTGAGCCTCCGGTGCTCATCAAGTTCGGCAACACGTTCACTGTGCAGTGGGCTCACATCGGCGCCATTCCGTAGTTCGTTGGGTGGTTTCGGTTCGTGGCGTGGTCGCGCAGGGATAGGTGTGGGCAGTTCGTGATGTTGGCTGCGTCGAGCCAGAGGTGCATTCGGTCGTGTTCGCGGGCGAAGTCTTGGTAGAGGCTGTGTCCTCGGCGCAGGAGGTCGAGGTTGTCGGCTGCGTTGCTGGCGATGTGGTCGCGGTCGGCGACGTGGCTCTGTCCGCCGCTTGGGCCAATGAAATGGATGGGTGTGCGGCGAGCGTGTCTGTTCATCATCGTGGCGATCCAGGTGCAGGCTTCTTCAGGCGTTTTCAGAACCTGGTCTGGAATCCGAATGAGCCGGAGGGCTCGGCATGGGGGTGGCCGCATCGCGTTGCGGGTGAAGGCGATGTAGGTGTGCCAGTGAACACCTCGAGGGTGGTCTTGATCTCGGTTGATCACGGTGAATCTCCTTGTTGTGCAACGTGATTTCTGTGTTCTTTGAAGGGCGTTCGGTTTGGTTGGCCTGCCGGTGCGTTACGGGGGTTCGCACCGGCAGGCCATCCCTGCACTGGCGCTGTCCTGGGAGGGATGTCAGCGTCAGCGAGGCTGGGACATGCCTTTTGCTGCTTTGATCAGGCATTCGGGACATCGAGGGCGCGTGGTCGCAGGGTGGCCGGGTTCTGCCCACATCACTGACGCACCACACGCGCCGTGCGGATGTCCGCGTTCGATAGCCAGGTGGGTTTCCAAGTCGCGAAGGGTGGTTCCGGGAAGCCAACGCGGATAGACCTCACCCACACCGTTCCGGACACTCACCCCTGAGCCAGCTTTCGACAGCGTGAAGAGGGGCCGACCCCTGGCGCGGTAGAGGTCGACCCCACGTTCCCGCCTCGCGCCGCATTGCAGGAGGGGCGCGCGTCGCGTTCAGCGGGAAATGCCGCGCGTGACTTCCTGCTGACCTGCCACCAGAGCAGTAGTCCTGAGCCGTACAACACGGCCCACAGAAGGACGGCGACAAGGACCAGCAACCATTGCGACATAAGAAAACCCTCGCCCCAAGTGAATGGGGCGAGGGGGACTTGATGTCACCGGGGACTCGTTGTCCCCGCCTGATTGGGCTACGCCGCGATGCCCAAGCGCTCGGCAAAGCTTGTGGCTTCAGAACGGACGGAGGCCGGACCGCGGCGAGCCAGGTCGCCGATCACCTCGCGCGCTCCTAGGTTGTACTGCACGGACTCTGCTGAACGCCGTTCAGCTTGCAGAAGCGGAATCAATGCCCCGTTGTCGCGCTGTTGGTGCAAGGCACGCGCTAGATGCACCAGGTGGGATGCTTGCCAATTGCGCGAAGGGATCGCGTCAAGGTTGACGGTTTCAGCAGCGCGGACGGCTTCGGAAGCATCTCCAAGAGCTTGGGCAATCCATGTGCGGTGCAAGGCGACATGTCCAGCGCTGAAGCCATGGTGGTGCGCGTAATCACCCGGCAGCAGCGACACCATGCGCTCTGCATCTTCCCAATGGACCCACGCTGAAGGATCCCCAAGCTGCCGAGCCTTCGTAGACGCTTGGGCGAGCTGGATTGCACCCCAAAGCCCGCGCGCATCGTTCGGTCCGTCGTCCAGCAGAGGTTCCAGTCCAGTGGCAGCGAGGCGCAGGAGCTCCAACGCTTGTTCCTCACGACCAGTCACGCGAAGGGCAAACGCTGAGTACAGGAGACCGGTCGCGTTGGCCATGGGCTCGTCCGCATCCTCAGCCAAGGAATGCCCTCGATCGACGGTCAACCAGTACCAGTGGTGGGCATCGCCCTGCCAGGCAAGGTACGCCTGCCCCAGGTGCATCACGTCGGCCAACGCCGCGCGTGCTCGTCGCCGGTCGCTACCTTCATGGGCTTGAACCGCAGCCCGTCCACTGCGGATGAGTTTGGGAAGAACTTGCGCAGCGGCAGAACGTTGCGTGTCCGAAGCATGCCAATCGGACCAGGCCTGATCCACTGCGGCTTGGATCCATTGCGGGTCGGTGGGGGCTGATTCAGTCGGGAGATACTCGGTGAGAGCCCGGCCGACTTCCTCCGCTGCGGGGTGCGAAGGGCGTTCCGCGTTCACGACCGGCGCGGAGATTTCCGGGCCGTAGATGTCCGCGAGGTTGGACGCTCCGAGCAATCGGGCCAGCTTGACACCCGTTTCGAGGGGAAGGCCTCGTTGCCCGCGTTCGATCTTCTTGAGCCAGTCGTCGGACTTCCCGAGGAGACCCGCGACAGTGGCTCGGCTCTTTCCCTGCCGTTCCCTGAGCCTGCGGACTTGTTTACCTACCTGCGCACGCACGTCATCGGATGCCATCGCATCCACCCGCCTCTTCGCCTGGTGGTTCACGTAGTTCCCCGCCGTACCCCCAGGGCGTCCCCTGGGTGGTGTTCACGTCGGCGGAGAGGTTTATCGAGACTAGCCGCCGATCACCAACGGGTGGTAGGCCCGGACAGGGCAGCCGGCGGTCGTGCTCCCTGGTCCATGTCGCTCGACGAAAGAGGGTGTCTGCTTCGGCGCAAGTTTGCAAAAGGCCTGCATGAAATTTCAGATTGACACTTTCATGGGCGATAGTTAAAGGTGCCACTGACACTGCCAGGGCGCGATGTCAAGGCATTGTTTCACTCGTTTGGCGGTAGAATTTAGCGCCTCTACAGTTTGCGTTTAGCGCAGAGAATTTTCCAAACCTCTCAGGCTATGGCCCGTGGTGGCGCTTGGGTAGTGGTTATGCAGGGTGGTATAGACCACACCTTGTTTTCGCTGGTAGTGCACTTGCAGTGCCGTTTCTCCGGGCTAGGTTGGTGGTAACTCCGGGAGATCAGCCAGTAAGCGTGTTCGGGGGATCTAACTCCCGGAGGGAATTGTTCGCGTTTTTTCGCACAATTTCCAGGGGGTTTCATCTATGGGATTGGGTCGTGGGCACCGTTTTTCGGTGTCGTTCGAGGACGCTTTTCCGGCGGGGGCGCTGGCAGTCAGCGAGGTGGAATCGGCACCGGAAAGGCAGTCTCCGCAGGACCGTTCGCGGGGTGTTCCGCCGCGTCAGAGGATGGACGCGGTGACGGGGTTGCCGGTGTGGCGGGTGACGGTGTCGGATCCGGCTCCGGCGCGGGCCAGCGAGACGGCGGTGACGGTAGAGATCCTGGCGGAGGAGCAGCCGGAGTTGCCGGAGCCGGTGGCGGGCATGGCGATGGCGGTACGTGAGGTGCGCTTCGCCGGGTTGACCGCTGAGGCTCGGATGGGCGGTCAGGGCGAGTTCCGCTACATCACGTGGGCGTATCGGGCATCGGGGATTGAGTCGGCGTCGGTGGGGCGGTCGTCGGGTGCGTCGAAACCGTCGAAGTCGTCGAGTTCGAGCTCGGGTTCGGTGGGTTCGGAGGGGAACTGACGTGGCGCGGCGGTGGGAACAGGACGCGGCGTTGCGGCCGGGGCCGTCGATGGTGGGTTCGTTGCCGCGTGAGTGGCTGGTGACGGGTTCGGATGCGGGGTCGTTTTTCGTTCTCGGGGGCGCGTTGGCGGGTGATCCGGACGTGTTCATCAGTGTGGAGCAGGCGCGGGGCGGTGGCCGGGACCTCACGGAGTCGGTGAGCTGGCTGGTGGCGGAGCTGCTGGCGGCGGTCACGGCGGGTAAAACGGTCGCGGCGGAGCTGAACGCCGAAGAACAGGCGTCGTTGACCTCGCAGTTGCGGATGTTGCTGCGCACGGGGCGGGTTGATGGCTGAGGCCTTCAACGTGAACCAGGGTGGGCAGTTTTCGGAGAGCACGGCGTGGCGGGCGTTGGCGGGTCGGTTGTGGGGCGGTGGGGATCGCCCGGAGTGGCAGCAGGAAGCCGCCTGCGGGGACCAGCCGGAAGCGTTCTTCGCTGATACCGGCCGTGGGCTGGATTGGACGCGCAAGGTCGAGCAGGCGCGGGCGGTCTGTCATGGCTGCCCGGTCCTGGTCGAGTGCCTGCGGGATGTCATCGGCTGGGAGAGCAGGACGGCGACGGTGGCGCGTGATCCGCGCGGCGTGGTCGGCGGGATGACCGGCGGTGAGCGTCGCGAACTCTACGAGCGGATGACGGGTTCGGTCGGGGTCTCGGGCAAGGGGAAACGGCGGAATCCGCGGCGGCGCTGAAGTGCCCCGTCCTGCCGGAGGCCGGCTGGGGCTGCACCGCAGGTCACGACACCGAGAGGGGGTGTTCGGGTTGGTGTCGGAGTGGGGCACGCAGTGGGGTTCGGAGGTTGGTCCGGGGGCGGAGCCGGAACAGCCGATGTTGGTTCCGGCTCCGGAGGTCAACGCGTTGGGTGAGTGCACCTGGTGTGGGGAGCTGGAAGAGCTGCACGTGGCTCCAGACGGTGAGGTCGGGGTTCGGGTTTTTCACCGGTCGGCGCTGGGTGGTTCGGCTCGGTTCATCGATGAGGCGCAGTAGCACGGAAAGGGGGCTGTGGTGGCGGATGTGTTCGTGGTGACGACGGCGCTGTCGGAACTGCTCAAGCGGGGCAACGGTTGCGAAGCGGTGACGGCAGTGCGGGGTGAGATGTTCTTTCACTTCGCGGTGGTGCTGGAACTGCTGGCGGACTGGCTGACCGACTTGGGCGGCGACGAGGTGCTGCGGGAACGGGTGATGCGGCACGCGCAGCGGTACCGGGAGCAGGGACGCGCCATCTTGGGGGGTGTGGCGTGAACGAGCTGGTGGTGGATTCGGAGATCTGGGAACTGCTGGAACGCATCGCGGTGGCGTTGCGCAGTGATCGGGGCTGTCAGGTGTTGGTGGTGAAGCTGGCGCGGCGTGCGGGGTGGGCGCAGACGCGGCGGTTGGTGCTCTCGCGGGTGCACGGGGACGACCGGTTGGTGTCCGGGTCGGCGTGACGGTTTCGTGCGGCGCGGAACGGCATTGGGTGGTCGTGGTGTGGGAGTCCGACACCGAGCTGTTCGTCGTGGTGTGTATCCGATGTGGACATCGGGTGTTGTCGGCGCACGAATCGCAGGGCTCGTTCGTGTGGGAGTTCATGCGCGCCAAGAACAGCGGCGGCGGCTTCGAGTGAGACAGAAACGGAGGTGACAGGTGATGGCGGCCACGGTGGGTGAAACGTGGCGGGTGCTGACCGATCGCCAGGCACTCGGCGACATCGCGGGGCAGACGGGGCGGATCATCGCCAGGTTGGAGGCGGTGGACGCGCTGTGTTCGCGGGCCTGGGACACCTACGGGCAAAACCTGCCGGGCTCGGCAGAGGAAAGCTACCGGGCAGCGCGGGATGCCGTGTGGGGCGTGTCGGGGGATCTCAACGTGTTGCGGGCTCGGCTGCGCACGCTGGGGGTGGCGCGGTGAATGGGGTGGAGCCGGGCGAGGTTGAGCGGTTTGGGCAGGACATCGGGCACGAGTTGGACGAGTTGGCGGCGGCGGCTCGGACGCTGACCGAAAGCGACACCGAGTTGGGGGCGCGGCTGGTTCGGGCGATCGCGGTGGTGCGCGACTTCGCCGACGACCTGGAGACCACAGGGCGGGGGTGGTCGGCGACGGAATGAACCGTTCTCTGTGAGTCCTTCGCGGATCGGCCCCGTCCCACCTTTCCCTTCTCGGTGGGGCGGGGCCGGTTTTTCTTCAATCACAGGTGTTTTCGGGGCGGGGTGTTGTGATGCGTGGGAGGAGATCGGGCGGTTCGGGGCGTGGCCCGGAGCGCAATCCGTGGGAGTCCGGAGGCGGTGCGCACCGTCAGACGGATGTGGCCACCGAGGTGGCCGAGCTGATCGAAGCCATCGTCACGATGGCGTTCTCGGTGGCGGGATGGTTGCTGCGGCACCCTCCTGTGCTGGGGTCGGCGGTGGTGGCCGGTGTGTGGGTGTGGTCGTGGGGCTGGCCGTCGCTGGCGGTGGCGGTCGGTGTCGCGGTCGTGGTCGGGGTGGTGTGGTGGTGGGTGCATCCGGCGAGTTTCGAAGCGCGGGTGTGGCGGCATCTGCGGTCGGGCTGGCTGCGGATGTGGGTCTATGAGCTGCGCTGGCCACGGTGGGCACGTGCGTCTCATTTGGTGCTACACGATGACGATTTCGCCGATCCGCTGGTACCTCGGCTGCGGTCGGTGACCTCCGGGCCGCACTGGGACGACGTGCAGGTGCGGTTGCTCCCGGGGCAACGGCAACGGGATTACGAGCTCGCGGCCGAAAGCCTGGCCAATGCCCGCAAGGTGCAGCGCTGCTCGGTGCGGGAGGTCTCCCCTGGCGTGGTCAACCTCGGATTCCTGCGCTGCGACCCCCTGGCCAAACCGGTGGCTCTGCCGGAGATCACCGACGTGGCGGGCGAGGACATGGCGTTGGATGAGGTCCGGATCGGCGATACCGAAGCGGGGACGGCGTGGCGGGTTCCGGTGCTGGGGTCGCACGTGTTCGGTGCGGGCATGACCGGGGCGGGCAAGGGGTCGCTTTTGTGGGGTGTGGTGCGGCAACTGGCCCCGGCGATCGCTTGCGGCCGGGTACGGCTGTCGATGATCGACCCCAAGGGCGGGATGGAGGCAGAACCCGGCAAACCCCTGTACGCCCACTACGCGCGGGAGGAACCGGAAGACATCGTGGAGGTGCTGACCGGGTTCGTGGATCGCATGACCCAGCGCAAGCGGGACCTGCGCGGCCTGACCCGCAAAGTCCAGCCTTCGATCGAGCACCCGTTGGAGCTGCTGATCGTTGATGAGCTGGCGGCGGTCACCAAGTACATGGGCGACAAGAAACGCCAGGTGGAGGCCGAACGGCTGTTAGGGCTGGCGCTGACACAGGGGCGGGCGCTGGCGCATGCGGTGATGGCGTTCGCACAGGAACCCACGAAGGACATCGTGCCTATGCGTGGGCTGTTCCCGTACCGGATCGCGCTGCGACTGGACTCACCGCACCAGGTGGACATGGTGCTCGGTGAAGGCGCATGGGATCGCGGGGCATGGGCCGACCGCATCGAACGCTCCCAACCCGGCGTCAGCTACGTCGTGGCCGAAGGGGTGCGGGAACCCTTGCGAGTGCGGGCCGGATTCACTGACGACCCCGAGATTCGCCGAATCGCACACGAGTACCCAACACCGGAGAACGGCGGAAGCTGATCCCGGTTCCGTCGCCTAGTACGACAGCCGCACAGTGAGATGTTGAGTGGTGGGGTGTGATCGTGGGCGCGGCCACCGCGTGATCAGCTTCGAGGTGTGTTGGAACTCGAAGAAGACGCGGTGGCCGCGTCGCCGAGGGTAGTCGGTGATCATCTCGTACGGTGGCGGGCGTTGGCTGGTGATCGATCCCGGTGACACCGACGGGCATCTGCTGCTGGTACGCCGGTCGATCAGCAAAACCAGCGAGCTGGCCTACTACATCTGCCACAGCCACACACCCGTCCCCATCGCCGAACTCGTCCGGGTCGCCGGATGTCGTTGGGGTGTCGAGAAAACGTTCCAGTTCGCCAAGAACGAAACAGGCCTGGACCACTACCAGGTGCGGAAGTACGACGCCTGGTACCGGCACATCACCCTAGCGATGCTGGCCGCCGCTTTCCTCGCAGAGACCGCCTACACCGAACGAATCCGCGACCACACCTTCAAAAAGGGGCTCCCGCAACCGAAGATGAGCACCTGATCCCGTTGTCCTGCAACGAAATCAGACGACTCTGGGCCATGCTCGCCCGACCGGCACACCCCAAAGCCCATACCGACCACTGGTCCTGGTGGCGACTTCGCCACCAAACCAGAGCCCGCCGAAGCCACTACCAGCGACAACACCGCAAGCATCACACCCTGCCGCTGTAGTGCTAGCTGCGAATAACTGGTCGGCAGGTTACGCGGTGAGCCGGATTGGGCTGGGGCGGCAACGACTGCTGCGGACGTGGCCCATTGAAAGTGTGGAAAGCACCGGGACGAATGCGGTGAATGGGCGGATAATAGACTGTTGCGGTGCTTGGCGTAAACGACGACAGTGCTGGTTTGCCTGACGGGGAATCGGGCAGAGATGGGGGCGTTGGGCCGACGGTGAAGCCGGGCTGGGGCTGGCGTCGTTGGCGGCTGTTCGCCGTAGTGTCGGGCTTGCTGGGGGCCGTGATGGCTGTAGCTGTGCCCTTCATGCCGGTCCGTTACGACGTCACCACGTTGGCATGGCCGACGGCGCAGGGCACCGATGCGGTGTCGGCGCCACTCGCTGCGTACTCGCCCGTTCGGCTCGACATCGAGGTTCCTTGCGCAGCAGCCCGGGAACTGGATGCGCGCAGCACCGACCCTGCGGTGCTGGTGAGTACCAACGCGCCTTCCTCGGAGTACGGGAAGCTGACTGGGCTGCTCCTGCAGGTTCATGACGGTCAGGTGGCTCTGGTGGTCCGTGGCCAGCAGCTCGGATCCGCTGTGCTTCCAGACAGCGAGTGCTCGATCAGCGTCCACTCGGATGGACACCGTACTTTTGCGGCGGTGGGCGATCGCACGCTCGCGCAGGTCAACGATGACATCCGGCCGCAGCTGACTGGAATCTACTCAGATCTGGACGAGCGAATCGACAACGTCCGCGACGTGTCGTTCGCAGCCGAGGTCGACAACCGCTACGCAAGCTCAGCAACGCTGCTGAAGATCCTTGTGATCGTGCTTGCTGTGCTGGGGTTTCTGGGCTCTCTGCTCGCATTGCGCCGTTATGACAAGAGTGCCGGACGCAGACCGCCGCGAATCGCCTCGCCAGGCTGGTGGCGGCCCACTGCGCGTGACGTTGTCGTGGTGTCCGTCTTGGCGGTGTGGTGGCTCATCGGTGCGATGACGGCTGATGACGGCTACTTCCTGGAGATGGCGCGAGCACGCAGCGACATCGGCTACGTCAGCGACTTCTACCGGTGGTTCGCGGTCGCGGTCGCTCCGATAGGCTGGTTCGTCGAGCTTTACGCACAGTGGGTGCAGATCTCGACGGCCACACCGTGGGTCCGATTGCCGGCCTTCGCGATGGGGCTGGTGAGCTGGCTGCTGATCAGCAGGATGATGCTTCCTCGCCTCGGGCAGCGAGTCCGGCGAAGCAGAGCGGCGGGTTGGGCCGCTGCCGCGGTGTTCCTGGCAGCTTGGATGCCTTACAACAACGGTCTCCGGCCCGAGCCCGTGGTCGTTGTCTTCTCATTGCTGGCTTTCTGCGCGGTTGAGCGTGCCTTGGCCACCCGACGCCTCGTACCTGCTGCGTTGGGACTGGTCGCTGCGGCGCTCGCCGTGGCGACCAACCCGCATGGTGTGGTCGCGGTGCTGCCGTTCATCGCTGCGCTTAAGCCTCTGCTGAGGTTGTTGATTGAGCGGGCTCGTCAGTTCGGTTGGGTGCCGGTGCTGGCGCCGGTCGCGGCGTGCAGCCTGGTCATCCTCACAGTGGCTTTCGCGGACCAGACTTTGCAGTCGACGATGGATGCCACGAAGCTGCGTACCGAAATCGGGCCGTCTCTGAAGTGGTACGAAGAGCTAAGCCGCTACACGCTGCTGTTCAGCCAGGTCCCGGACGGTTCGCTGACTCGCCGCTTCCCCGTCCTGCTGATGATGCTGTGCCTGGCCACCTGCGTCGTGGTGCTGCTGCGCAAGGGGCAGATCCGAGGTGCGGCGCTGGGACCGAGTCGGCGTCTGCTCGCCGTCGCGGCCCTGTACTTCGTCGCCCTGGCCTTCACCCCGACCAAGCACACCCACCACTTCGGGGTCCTGGCGGCGGTGTGCGGCTCCGTTGCGGCATTGACCGCACTCGCCACGAGCAGCACAGTGCTGCGTTCCCGGCGCAATCGTTCATTCTTCTTCGCGGGATTGATGGTCGTACTGGCATTCGCGTTCACCGGGACGAATGCTTGGTGGTACGTCTCGGGCTGGGGCGTTCCTTGGTTCGACAAATCTCCATCGATCAACGGTTACGAGGCGAGCACCTTCCTCCTCGTGATCGCCGGAATCGCGCTGATCGTCGGTTGCGTCGAGCACCTTCGTCTCGATGAGCACCGACCGGATGCGGCTCAGGAGGACAGCGGCAGGGCGTTGCGTTTGGGCACGGCACCGTTGTCCCTTGTCTGCGCTTTGCTGATGGCCGCAGAGGTCGGCTCCTTGACCAAGGTCATCCAGGAGCAGTCGGGCAGCTACAGCTTGGGCCAGGACAACGTCAAGCAACTCGTCGGATCCAGCTGCGGTCTCTCCGACTACGTCAACGTCGAGACCAACCCATCAGCAGGTGTGCTGGAGGTGTCGCCCAGCCAACCCGCGACGGCAGCCCCCGGGACTCGCCTGCCCAAGAAACTCCACGACGAAACACCGGATGAGTACCTCCTGGCCCGCGAAACCGGATTCCAGCGTCCTGGTCTGCCTCCGGCGAACGACGCCGCCAAGACCGGCGGTTCGGACTGGACACCGCCGTACCGGTTCGGCACTGATCGCGCACCAGTGTGGGGCAGCTACGACCCTGCCGGAGTCGGTACCGGACAGTTGCGAACGTCTTGGTACGAGATTCCGGAGCGGGTTACTAGCGGAGAAGTGCCGCTGGTGCTCAGCTTGGCTGGCTCCGAGCGTGGGGCGAATTCCGTAGTCGTCGAGTTCGGGCGCGACACACCCGAAGGATTCGAGCTGCTACACCGCCACCCGGTGATCCAGGACGAGGCACCGCAGTGGCGCGACCACCGGATCACGGTCGGCAGCGCAGCGGACGGGGCGACGAAGATGCGGATCATCGCCAACGACCAGGCTATCGGAGTCAACGGGTGGGTGGCTGTCAGCGCCCCGCGCGCGCCTCAGCTGACCCGAATGACCGATGTTGTCGGTGACGCGCCAACCTTCGTCGAGTGGACCGCGGCGCTTGTGCACCCGTGCCTGAAGATGACCAACATCCATGATGGCATTGCAGAAGTGCCGCACTATCGCGTTGCAGGAGGTGGTGAGGTCCGCTCCGTCGGCCAGGGGTGGTCGTCCCCCGATGCGGGCGGCCCGTTCGGTTGGTTGACCGTGGCGACCAGCATGAGCGAGATGCCCACCTACCTGAAGAACGATCTGCAGCGCGATTGGGGCTCCCTGTACGCAGTGCACCCCTACGATCCGGATGCTCTGCCCGCCGAGGCCGCGAAGCAGGTACGTACCGAGACCCATTGGGGCTTGTGGACACCAGGACCGCTCACCAAGCCAATTCATTTGCCCGGTGACGTGCCGAACTCCAACGACCGCGCTGACGTCCCATTGTTCGATGAGGACATGGCGGACGAGCAGACGAGGTGACGGCGCAGCACAACCCTGTGGTCGTTAGTACGACAGCCGCACAGTGAGATGTTGAGTGGTGGGGTGTGATCGTGGGCGCGGCCACCGCGTGATCAGCTTCGAGGTGTGTTGGAACTCGAAGAAGACGCGGTGGCCGCGTCGCCGAGGGTAGTCGGTGATCATCTCGTACGGTGGCGGGCGTTGGATGGTGTTCGATCCCGGTGACACCGACGGGCATCTGCTGCTGGTACGCCGGTCGATCAGCAAAACCAGCGAGCTGGCCTACTACATCTGCCACAGCCACACACCCGTCCCCATCGCCGAACTCGTCCGGGTCGCCGGATGTCGTTGGGGTGTCGAGAAAACGTTCCAGTTCGCCAAGAACGAAACAGGCCTGGACCACTACCAGGTGCGGAAGTACGACGCCTGGTACCGGCACATCACCCTAGCGATGCTGGCCGCCGCTTTCCTCGCAGAGACCGCCTACACCGAACGAATCCGCGACCACACCTTCAAAAAGGGGCTCCCGCAACCGAAGATGAGCACCTGATCCCGTTGTCCTGCAACGAAATCAGACGACTCTGGGCCATGCTCGCCCGACCGGCACACCCCAAAGCCCATACCGACCACTGGTCCTGGTGGCGACTTCGCCACCAAACCAGAGCCCGCCGAAGCCACTACCAGCGACAACACCGCAAGCATCACACCCTGCCGCTGTAGTATTAGACGGGGAACGTGCGGGCTCTGCCACATCCTGCACAACAAGGGGTGTTTCGTGGGCTGGTACCTCACCCGGCATCCCGCACGTTCCCCACCCTTGTCCACTACTTCTCCCTGTGACCAGCACTTACCGTGTGGTCACGGGGAGTTTTTCTTTGTGGGCAAAGAGGATGGTTCGCGGTGTTGGATAATTGGCGGGTTTTGGGTTTGTTGCCGGTGGAATGGTCCGCCGGATACGCGCCGGATAACGGCGAGGTGCTTGTCACGGGTGGCTTTCCGGAAGAGCCGGAAGTGGTGCTGAGCGTGCACGCGTGCCGGAGCTGCGGGAAGAATTATCGTGCTGCGCTGGCCTGTGTGATTGCCCGGTTTTTCGCGGCGACGACGGGTGGGGAGTTCGTTCAGTTCACGACTGATCTGCTGCGGGAGCTGGAGCGTTTCCCGGTGTCGGCTGTGTGGGGGCGTCGTGGTGGGTTCCCGCAGTGCTGGCGGACAGAAAGCGTTGCAGGAAGCCGATGTGTGCGTGTGCTGGCCGGTGCCGCCGACGGTCCGCGCGGCCTGGTCGTCGTCGAGTCGGCGAAGCATGGGCAGGCCAGTTATGTCGATGATCTGGCGCTGCTGTTGGCGGAGGTTCTGATGCTGATCGCGAATGAGGCGTTCGTGGTCTGAAAACCGTGGCGGGGGAACGTAATTCACCGATTTCAAGGGGAGAGATCGTGGAATTCGAGACGGAATCGCCGGCCGGGTCGGGCTCGGTGGGGATGGCCGCTAGGCGGTTGAAAGGGCCACGTGGGTGGGAGATCGCGCGAGCCACGGCTGAGGCTGAGGACGTGTGCATCCGGCCGTTGCTGAAGCGGCGCACGAACCTCGACACCGGGACGTCGGAGGTGGTGCCGATCGCGTGTGGGAGTCGGTTGAGGTCGGTGTGCCCGCCGTGTGCGCGTCGGTATGCGCGGATCGTGCGGGAGCAGTGCCGGGAGGGCTGGCACCTGACGGAGGAACCCACGAGTCCGGAGCCGGATGCGGACACGGTGTCGATGATGAAGTTCCGCGCTGATCTCATGGAGCAGGGGCGTGCGGCCAAACGCGACGGTGACGACGAGGGGTTGGAGGATGTCCGGGAAGCGCTGGCCGATGTTGATCGGCAGTTGCGGGCGGACCACGGGGTTAGGGGCAAGCTCCCGGGCTTGGAGGAACCGGACGCGCCTGGACGGTCTCGGCGGGTTCGCTCGACGCGCAGGCGTCGGGACTCCCCCGATTTGCCGCGTAAACCGGTGGACAAGGCCACAATCGGCCGGGAGTACGCGGGCCGGTATCGGCCGTCGATGTTCACCACGCTGACGCTGCCGTCCTATGGGGCGGTGCATTCGGTGTCGCGGGGCGGACGTCGCTGCTCGTGCGGGAAGAGCCATCGTCGGGATAGCCCGGTGGTGGGTGCGCCGGTCGACCCGGATTCCTACGACTACCGGAGTGAGGCGCGGGATCTAATCCACTTCGCGGCGATGGCCGACCGGTTCTGGCAGAACCTTCGCCGCGCGGTCGGCTGGAACGTGCAGTACTTCGCGGTGGTGGAGTCGCAGCGGCGGTTAGCTCCGCACCTGCATGCCGCGATCCGCGGCAGTATTCCTCGCGCGCTGATCAAACAAGTGGCGGCCGGGACGTATCACCAGGTGTGGTGGCCGCACCACGATGATCCGGTGTACGGCGGCACCCGGGTGCCGGTGTGGGTGCCGGAAGAGTCGGCGTGGTGCGACCCGGATACCCGGCAACCGTTGCCGACGTTCGAGGAGTCGTTACCGGGTGAAGAGGACGACCCGGCGCATGTGGTGCGTTTCGGTGACCAGGTGGACATCCGGGGTGTGCTGGGTGGTGGTGAGGAAGCTAACCGGCATGTGAAGTACTTGACCAAGTACGTCACGAAAACGATCGGGGAAACCTACGCCGACGCTAGCGAGGCCCACCGCCAGCATGCGGACCGGTTACTGGCGGAACTGGCGATCACCCCGTGCTCGTCGCGGTGTCCGGTGTGGCTGCTGCACGGTATCCAGCCCCGGGGTGCGCACTCGCGGCTGAATCCGGGCCTGTGCAAGGCAAACGCACACAAGCGCACCACGCTGGGTGTGGCGGGACGGCGGGTGCTGGTGTCGCGGAAGTGGACCGGCAAGACCCGTGCGGAACACGCACAGGACCGTCGCGACCATGTGCACGCGATGCTTTCGGCAGCCGGGCTGCCCGTCGCCGACACCACGAGTTCGGGCCGGTACGTGTGGGAGCCGGTCTCCCCGACCGACCCCGGCGTGCCCTCACGCTCCTACCTGCTGCTGCAAGCCGTCGCCGAACGCAGACGGTGGAAAGCCGAGTTCGAGCACGCCCGGTTGATCGTGGCCGCTGGGACGGGACCACCCCGCGCGGGCGGGCGGGCGGGGGAGGATGGAGGCCCGCGAACGGGACCAGCCCCACACTGCGAACTGACCGGAGGCACCGGACCGGCCGGGGGTGTGTGAGGTGGGGGCGCGTCGTGAGCCGTTGTGGACAATCGATGAGCTGGCCGGGTATCTGCAAAAACCGGTGAAAACGTTGTACGACTGGCGACACAAAGGATATGGGCCACCGGCATACCGGGTCGGCGGGTCGCTTCGATACAGCCCCAATAAAGTTCGGGAATGGCTGGAATCAACCATCGCCGATGATGATTAGCGCCTGCCTTGACCTGCGAAAACAGAGAATGAATGGTTACCTGAAAGAGATCTACAAAGGCGCCAAAACCCCTACTTTGACGGCGTTTCCCGGTAGAATTGAACACGCAAGACCGCCGGTAATAACGTCGACCGAAAGGGGCTTATCGGTGGCTCACGTGCAAGATAGATGGTTCAAAGAATTCGAGGATCCGGATACCGGGAAAACCGTTCGCACGAAAACGGCGGACTACGGAAAGACGCTTCGCTACCGGGTCCGCTACCTCGACCCCGAGACGGGGAAAGAGCGTAGTAAGAGCTTCCCGGACAAGTGCAAGCAAAAGGCCGAAGCGTTCCGTGCGCAGGTGGCAACGGAGATCAACTCCGGCACCTACATCGACCCCGATGCGGGCAACATGCCTTTTCCGGACTACGTGCGGAGCTGGATCAAGGGGCAAGCCTCGGACCCGTCAAGCCGGTCAACGCTCGAAAACCGGCTCAACACGCGGATTCTGCCGTTCTTCGGCAACCTGTCGGTGGCCCGGTCCGCCCAGCCCGGCAAGGTGCGGGACTGGCTGGAGTGGCTGCGGACAGACACCCGGGTCGGCGTGAACTACAGCGCGCAGCTATTCGACCTGCTGTCATCGATCTTCTCCGGCGCGGTCGTGGACGAAAAAATCCGGACCAACCCGATGCGCTCGGGCAGCATCAAGCGACCCACCCCCACCCCCAGCAAAGCGGTGGCGTGGGAGACGGACCGGGCGCGTGTGATCCGGGAAGCGCTGTCAGCCCGCCAAAGCATCGCCGTTCCGCTGGGCTGCGGCCTAGGCCTGCGGCAAGGCGAAATCCTCGGATTCTCCCCCGACGACATCGAAGAGACACCCGACGGCAAGGTCGTGCACATACGGCGTCAGGCTCGCCCCGTCAACGGCGCGCTGGTGTTCCGGCTTCCCAAGGGTCGCAAGACCCGCGTTGTTCCGCTCTCAGATGAGCTGGAACGCGAGATCACCGAACATGCCGACAGGTACCCGGCCACACCGGTAACGCTGCCCTGGGGCGAACCAGACGGCAAAAAGGTGACCGCGCCGCTCCTGGTCGTCCCGGCCCCGGGGACCGCCTGGGATCACAGCAAGTTCAACTCGAAGATCTGGCGGCGTGCGTTCACCACGGCTGGGCTCACCTACCGGCCCGGCATCGACGGCATGCACGCACTCCGCCACACCTTCGCCGCAACCTCCCTCGCGGCGGGGGTCACCATCCGGGAGCTGGCCGAGTACCTGGGCCACAAAGACCCCGGTTTTACCCTGCGCGTCTACACGCATATGCTCCCGTCCTCTCACGGTCGAGCGCGCGCCGCGATGGACGGCTTCTTTGCTCAACTGCGGGCCAGCGATCAGCGTGCAGCCTGACACGGCCTGCACACGGCCTGACAAGATCAACAAACCTTAAAACCGCTGGTCAGAGCGCATACGCTCCCAGATGGTGCCCTTCACCGTCTTCACCTCAGGTCGCCTGGAACATCGCCGTCAGGCTGAGAGCCGCCGCAACGGCGTGCACGGCCACGCTGCTCACGTTGCCTGACCTGCGGAAATCGGGGCGGCGGAAATCGGTTTCGGTGAAGTTGGGGTGGCTGAATAATCGGGGGCATGGAGTTCAGCGGGTTTGACGCGCGTGGGTATCCGACCGTTGATGTTCGGACCGGGTACGGGGAGTGGGTCGGCAAGTACGAGGACACCGTTGAGGACGTCATGGACCTGCGGCTGCTCGAGCGGTTGCGGGAGCCGGACTGGAGCTCGGTGGGGCGCGCTGCCGACCTCGGTTGCGGGACCGGGCGGACCGGGCAGTGGTTGCGGGGCAAGGGAGTTCCCGCGATCGACGGGGTTGATCTGACTCCGGAGATGTTGGCGTTGGCCGAGCGGCGCGGTGCGCACGACCGGCTCTCGGAAGCTGATGTCACCGACACCGGGCTGGACGAGGGCGCCTACGACCTGGTGATCTCCTCGCTCGTCGACGAGCACCTGGCCGATCTCAGGCCGTTCTACCGGGAGGCGTGGCGGATCGCGGCGCCGAAGGCCGCCTTCGCGCTCGTCGCGTTCCACCCGCACTTCATCATGACCTCCGGGATGCCCACCCACTACACCAACGACGCCGGGGAATCGTTGGCGATCACCACCAACGTGCACCTGATCAGCGACCACGTCTCCGCCGCGCTGGCGGCCGGCTGGCGGTTGGCGGAGCTGCACGAGGGCCTGATCGACGAGGCCTGGCTCGAGGTGAAGCCGAAGTGGGAGCGCTTCCGCAACCACCCGATCTCCGCCGCCTACGTCTGGCGCAAGGACGGCTGACCGGTCTCGGGGGTTTCCCCGATGAGGTGCGGGCCTCGTGGTTGGAAGATCATTGCGTCGCACGAGGTTCTGGGGGCGTGGGTGAAGCCATCACCGCTGGTCTTCTTCGGGTTGGTCTTCGCGCTCGGGGTGCCGTTCTGGCTGCTCGGCGAGTCCTCCGACGTCCGGTTGCCCGCGAACCTCCCGCTCAGCGCGTTGCAGGTCGTTGTCCCGGGCGTGGCGGCAGCTCTTCTGATCTGTCTGTCCGGCGGGCGCGTACTCGAGTTCCTGCGCGGGATCTTCGATGCGTCGAAGATCCCGCGCCTCTGGTACCTACCGGCGCTGCTCCTGATGCCCGTCATCACGCTGATCTCGTACGTCCTGATGGGGCAACCGCTCCCCCAGCCGCCGATCACGCTGGCGTGGACGCCGGGAACCCTCGCCCGGCTCCCCGCGTTCCGGAGCCGCTGAAGGTCACCGTGCCCATACGCTGGTGCCTGCGGCAACGCGTTTGCGGATCGGCCAGGTCGGCGCGTGAGCCCTGGCACGGCCCGTGCGTGCGACTTACGGTTGGAAAGTCTCAGGAACGTCTGCTCGGGAGGTGGCGTGATGCTCAAAACACGAGAGCTTTTCGATAGCTTGACCGCCAAGCCCACACTGAGCAGTGACAACCTTGCCGCTGCTATCGATGCGCTGCAGGACTGCGTCGAGGCGGTGACTGCATGCGCTGCCGCGATGTTGACCGAAGACGACATGCAGACCTTGGCCCCCGCCGTGAGCCGCGACATGGATTGCGCCGACGTCGCCACCGCGACCCGCAACGTGCTCACCCGCGGCAGCGGCGCCGACACCAGCCTTCTGAGCGCACAACTCGAAGCATGTCTGGTCGCCTGCGAACGCAGCCACCAGCTGTGCAGCGAACATGCCGAGCGGCACACGCACTGCCGGATGTGCGCGGATGCAACCCGGCACTGCGCGGACGTGTGCCGCCAAGCAATCCACGCCCTACACGGCTAAGAGGTCGGGGCAGACAGCAAGCGGGTGGTGCGGCGAGACCGGTCGCGGCCGGATCCGGTGCGACCGCCCCGGATCGTGGACTGTTCAACGGCCGGACGGCAGACCTCGCCGCACCATCACGATCGCCAGCACGAACAGGCCAGCTTCGACGACCAGGGACAGCACGCCCAACGGCTCCGCCCAGTTGCCCATGTCGTCGCTGTAGTCCGGCAGTCCCGTACCTCGGGAGAGCATGTAACCCGTGAACGGTCCGGCTGCGACACCCAGCGCCAGGATCCAGCCGACCTGTTCCCAACCGGCGATCAACAGCAGCGCCGTCAGTACTCCTGCGGCCTCCAAGACGTAATACAGGATGCCCACGTACGCAGGCTCCTTCGAGCCTGGGAAACCGCCCTGGTCAAGCACGTGGATGACAGCCACCGCGACGCAGAGCACCGCCCCAACGGCCCGAGCCGCAACACCACTCGCCAGTACCGAACGCGTCGTACCATTCGCACCGCACCCAGCCATCAAAGCGCCTCCAGGCTCGACACGATCAGCTTCACCAAACGACCAACCGGTCACCAGGGAACAAAGTCACCGCGCTCACGGTGCACAGCGCTTCGGGTACCCGGCGAACGATTGCCCGCCTACGCGCCCGATCTCTACCTGGCGGAAGCCCTGTGGCCCAACATCAAAGGCGTCGAACTGGCCAATCTCTGTCCGGACACGATCGACGAAGCCATCACGCTCGCCAAGCACGGGGCATCGACCGCATCTGCGCAACCGAGCACCTGCTCCACTCGTTCCTCCAACACGCCGGACTATCGCCCTAAAACACGAAGATCAGCAAGAAAGTGACTTTCTAGATCCACCTGGGCACCACGCGCAGGAGCCAGGACTGGTAGTTCTGAGGGCCCGAAGATCGCGACCAGTGCAGGCAGCTGCCTACACGGCCCTGACCTGCTCAAATCCGTGGTTTACGGTTGTTGATATTCGGTGTTGTCGGTTGATCTTGGACGGCCCAGGATGGCCTGACGGCCTGATGACGGCCTGATGCGGATGACTCAACGGCGATCGCTTTGCGGCGTTCGAGCTGGTGGGCCCGGAAACAGAACTTCACGACACAACAGCCGTAGGCAGCGCTCCTCGCCGCGACGACGGGACGAACCCTGAACCCGCGGATCTCGTTTCCGTGATCGACAATCTTTGCCGTTGTCTGTCGACACCTCTGGTTACCTGCGTAAACGCAGTTTGCGGGTCTTGCCTCACCTGCCATCATTTGCGGTCGCTCGCGGTTGATTTTTGGCAATTGCTCGGCAACAGCTCCCCTGGTCCCGTCCAGCGGCGCGCATGCTCCTCAGGCACGCCCGGAGACTTCAGACGTTGAAGCGGAACTTCCTCCCGGACGTTTGCGACCAGCGGGTTGGTCGCAAGACCGGCGTTGACCAGGTGAAACGTTGTTCTTAACTTCTCGTCATTTTCCGGCCGTTTTTAGCCTGCTGACGAACGGCTGACGAACGATGGCCCACCGCCCTGGGCCATGGGGCTAACCCTCGATGTCGGCCTCGTCGCCGATCGGTTCCTTCGATGACGCCTGTGACCGGCCAGCGGGTTTCTCCTGGCGTCCGCCAGTAGCCGTCAAATCATCCGACGGGCGGCCCTTGAGGAATAGGACGTATAGACACTTGCATTCCTTCGAGCCGTAGCGCTTCGCCTCGCGTGCCACAAAATTGCCCGTTCAGGATAGGACCAGTATCTCCTTTGTTCTGGACCCTAGCATTGTATTGAACATAGTAGTTACGAGCTTGGGGACCTTGCAGAGCAATGGCAAATCCCTCAAGTCGTCGTTCCTCTCCACGTGTTCCTATGAACTGACCTTCGTCGACCCACGCTACGTCTCCTCTGCCCTGCAAATGCGCCATGTACCGCAGGGTGAGCCCCTGGACCGGAGGATTAATTTGCAGAGAAAAACCCTCCACCTGCCGACTCTCGTTTCGCGAACCACCGAACTGATTTTCGTGGAAGGTACGGTCTCCGTAGCCAGACAGGTGAACGAGGAGGTCTAGGCGCGGCTCGTCGGGATTCAGTCGCTGAACAAACCAGCTCACCGTATAGTTTGAGTTTTTACCACATCCGACATCTGAGTCGGTTCCGGGATAACCGCGGGCTGTATGGTAAATGTGGGGATAGTTGACTGTTAATTGGTCGATGTCCTTGCCAGATCCACGTAAACAGTCACTGGCCACCCAGCCATCGCAGATGACGTCAGTTAGGTCAAAAAGGACTTTTGCAAGCTGGATCCAAGCACTGGCTGGTCCACTTATCGGGACAACACTTACCGAAGCTGTGGTCAATGCGTCGTCTACCTTTTTTCGGAACGCCTCTTCATTGGCGTGACCAGAGTTCATAATTGCGAACTTAAGGTCAAGTACCGACGTGGGGTTTAGGTCGATCGGATCGAATTGAAGGTCGATAAGGTGATAGCCGTCGTCGACGTCCCCCGTTGACAGGTTCAGTACAGGCAGAGTGTTGCCATCAAGAGTTCCCTGAAACGAAATAACATCGGTGTCCTCGTCCGGGGCTCTCGTACGGCCAATATAGAAGTCATCGAGACCAATCCTGTACGCAGTCATACTTGCCCCCATAAATGTTGCATAAACCAACCGCATGGCGAGCATCGCGTCGAATCGTTACGACTACAATGGTCTTTAGCCCTTGACAAACTTGGGGCGATCAAGCACCTGGGGCGACCAACAGCGGTGTGAACGTGCGGCTGTCCGCGAGCGATCGTAAGCGTCTCTTCGGCTCCCAGTTCGCCACCCCGTTCGACCAGTGGTACGACCGGCCGGCCTCTCCGCGGCGAGGCTGGTGCTCCCGGTAGCCGCCGCTCGTCGGCGTTGGGCGTGGTCGCGCTCGTGCCCCGGTGCTGCCCTGGTTGGTTCCGTCGTCCTGGGCTGCCGACACGGGATCATTTACGTTCCAAGGGCGACATATTCACACCCTGACGGGTATTTCACTGCATTCAACATTTACGTGCTTATATCTTTCAAAAACTTCTTTTAGCTTGTTTATTCCACTTTTACGAAATACTCGACTCTCCCCGGGGCCAACCCTAATGTCAGTGACCATATCGGGGGTAAACGGGAGCTCATAATAGGGGACTAAAGCTATGTTCGACGGCCGCAGCTTTATCTCGTCTTCCCCCTTTGGATCGCGCATTATACGCCACTCTCTTTCTTCGCTGAATCCAGGGTTTTTGAATTTGGCAAGTATCGGCATGATGCTGCGACGAACCACCGCAGATGCCTCAGAATCAGGACTCACCGAATCAGCCTTGACTGTTAAATCTGCACATAGCTTCTCAATCTCGTCAGGCACCTTCTCGTCGCCATATTCAATTTGGATTATCGACCCATCCCCGTAGTGTTGTTTCAGCTTTTCAAAATCGAATCCAATGGCATATCCTTGGTCTGCCCCGTATGCTCGCCACTGGCTTAGTAGATCTCCGTTCTCACAGAAGCAAGCGACGTATACCGTAGACACTTTCCAGTCGTTTAACTGATCGGCAACTGCACTCAATAATGAGCGTTTCAACTCATCGTTTTCCTTCGAGGCATGCTCACGCAATCGATCAACAGCCTTATTTATAGCATAGACAAGTTCTGTGGAGTCGTTCAGAAATCTTGCATCAGAGACCCAGAGCGTGTTGTGCTCAAGAATCTCTTTTAATGCTTTCGAGTGCGTGTAGTGGAATATAGTTTTCGGCGTTTCCGGCGTAGGCATAAGCCTCCCCAGGTGTTCTAGTAGGGCAGCCGCACTTTGATGGTGTCATGTGAGTTGGATCCGGCGGCGGAGTCGGGTGCGGTGGTGGAACCAGCGGGCGCGGGCTTGGTG